>DATGXZ010000021.1:0-2356 GCA_035298445.1 Flavobacterium sp. | reverse complement strand
GGTCGCCGTCCCGCAACCGCGCCGCCAACCGCCCGTCCCTGTGGGCTATCCGCTTCCATCGGGGCTGCCGGGAAGTGCTTTCGTCGATTGCCGTTTTCAAAAAAAAACGCCCCGCAGAAACGGGACGTCTTTCTATACTGGGGTGATAAACCCTGTTACAATCGCACATTCGGCACACTTCCTATGGTCAGGCTGCCGTCGCCATCCGAGCGAAACATAATCAGTTTTCCGCTGTCCGGCAGGTAATACATCAACTGGGCAGGATAGGTAAAGCTGTCCACGCGACGGCCGCGGGTATTCTTAGGAATATACGGCACGAACGGCTCCATATCCTTTTGGTAGAGTCCGGCGTCTTTACCCAAACGGTAGAGCCCCGCTCCCAGCGGACTGTTGACATAGGTCTGCCCTTGGAACGACAATACGCCTACCACGTGAAACAGGTTCGCGCGGCCTGCCTCTGACACATACAACAGTGTTTCTTTCTTAACCGTACCATCGATTCCGAGGATGTAATGCGCGGCCGGGCCAAACGTATAGTTCTTATCGAAAGCCGAAGTGCTTCCAAACCCACCGTTCGTCAGCGTCGGAGGGGCCTGTTTGACCTCCACACGCGCTTCCGCAATGATATTGATCTCATCTCCGGAAATCGTGATATCGCGAAACGAAACCGACTCGGTGCCTGTTTTTCCGAATACGTCGACGGTGTTCTGCTTTAATACCTTTCCCTCGGTAAGGTCATAAAAAATCAGGCGCCCATAATCACCACCGCGCAATCCTTTCGAAGGATGCCCGAAGGCCAATGCATAGTCTTGGTCACCTATCGTCAACAAGGCCGGCTTAAAGATTTCAACCGGTACATCGAGTCGCTTTTCCTCCTGCTTGTCGGCGGAGACATATACCATATACGTATCCTGCTTCCAACCCGAAGCGTCGCGCAAGAGCAGCACCTTACCGGTATTGGACACCGAAAAACAGCGGGAGACATACTTGTCTGTAAACGACAGTTCTTTCTGCCAGACCTTATCGAAACTACCATTGTCAAACACCATGATCGTGGTTTTCTCGGCACTGTCTTTGGCGTGATACGGGGTATAGCGCACGACGGAGTAACGTCCGTCAACCGATTTTTCCATCGAGGCGTCACCTGATTTCATCGCCGACTGTATATCAGTAGACAGTAATTCAGTTGGCGTAAACGTCGCTGTGGCTTTATCAAAGACGATTTTAGAGAGCACACACTTCTTCACCTTCCCGGAATAGCCCTCGATGAAAACGGCCAGTTTGCCGCCTTTCGATTCGGCGAATCCCAGGTATTGATAGAGCGTATACTTTTCCAATTCCGGGAACTTATACGTATACGTATCGACCAATTGGTTCTTTTGGTCAAACTTTCGCAACGTAATCGAGTGATCGGCTAACATGCCGTCTACATTCCGCACCGAGAACAGGTAGTGATTGTAATTGTCGACTAATACCAGTGACACATCCTGATCCTGCTTGAAGTCGAGGGAAAAGGTAGAGCCAGGCTCAAACTGGGCGGATACCGACGCGGCGAGTACCAACGCAAAGGACAGGAGTAGTTTTCTCATTTCGAATAAATTAGGCTCTCCAGCTGGCGCAATTCCTGCTCATCGTCATACGACAGCTTCATATAGATTTGGTTCTCCTGGAATTGGTTCAGGTATTGCTCGGCTTCTTTCTTGCGGCCCAGCGCCACGTTCAGCCGGATCAGGTTTTTATAAAGATACTCCGCGATCTTCGCGTTGAAATCGGCTTTCGTATCCTTATAGTCTACTTTCGCCAACGTCTGTGTCCAGATGTCGATGCCCTTCTGCATACCTGCAAATGCCGCAGCAGTCATGGCCGGATCGGAGGGTTGCAGCTTGCGGAGGTTGGTCTTCACATAAATATCGGCCTTCTCAAGGTCGTCATACTTTCCTTTGTTTTTTACCACCTCTATTTTGACTTTCTCCTGCTTTGAACGAAATCCGAAGTTTTCATCCAGAAACGTATTAAGCGCCGCAATCACCTTATTGAGGTGATTCTTCTCCTCGCGTGCCTTGTTGATATTATTACTTGGCGACGACGAAATAAACGCGTAGTCCTGAAAGAACATCTTATTCACTTTCTCTACTCCACCGACTTTCACCACCAGCTTCGTCGGCTGGTTGGCATAGGTCTGTCCGGCTGTATCCTGAAACGACACTTTCTTGATGTCGACACTGATCTCAACATAACTGCCTTCCCGGCTGAACCCTGATATACTGATGAGCGACGCCAGCACGTTGTTGTCTACAATCGCATAATCATCGAGGTTGGGTTCGCGGTACTGCGGCGGATACGGCTTGAAATACTC
>DATGXZ010000020.1:0-4826 GCA_035298445.1 Flavobacterium sp. | reverse complement strand
GTTCAGCTCGAACACGCTCGGCTCGACCTTACTTCCGTTGTCGAGATTCGGCCAGTCGGTGTCGGCTTTCACCTCATCGACTTTGTCTTTGATCTTGGTCTTGGCTTCTTCGATGCCGACCGCATCTGCGAACTCTACGATGATCATGCCGTAATCCTGGAAGGAAGACGAGGTCATCTTGTCGACACCGCTGATGTTCTTGAACTCTTTCTCAAGCGGTTTTATAACCAGTTTCTCTACGTCTTCGGCGGAGTTACCCGGAAAGACCGTCGAGATATACACTTTGTTTTCGATGACTTCCGGGAAGTCTTCACGCGGCATCGTCACGTAGGCAATCAGGCCGGTGATGACGATGAGAGCGGTTACGATATAGACCGTCACGCGGTTTTCTATCGCCCAACTCGATATACTGAATTCTTTGTTTTCGTGGCTCATGTGTCGGGTATTAGAAATTGAGCTTCATGCCTTCTGAGATCGAGTTGGCACCTTCGGTTACCACGCGGTCGCCTTCTTTCAATCCAGAGAGAATTTCGGTGGCGTTGCCTGAGCTGCTTCCTACTTTCACAGGGGTTTTCTTCGCTACGCCGCTTTTGGCATCGCCGCCTTCCACTACAAATACGAATTTGGTTCCTTTTCCATCTTCCTGGATGACACTCGTAGGCACCACCGTCGCAGATTTCGAGGTATAATCGACGATCTTCAGTTTGGCCGACTGGTTCGGACGCAACAGGTTGTCGCTATTCGGAACGGCCACTTCGATACCAAAGCTGCGGTTCGCCGGGTTGATGTTGTTGGCCACCTGGCGCACTTTGCCCTGGTAGGTTTTGTTGAGTGCCGCGAGGCTTACTTCAACCGGTGTGCCTACTTTCAGCTTCCCGACGTAGGTTTCAGGCACGGTGGTCGACACATACATATCCGACAGGTTCACGATGCGCATGAGTCCCTGACCCGGTGCCACTACCTGTCCGCGCTCGCCCATTACCTCATCAATGGTTCCGGTGAACGGTGCCCGTACGATCGTTTTAGCCAGTTGGGCCTTCGCCTGGGAAACCGCTTTTTGCTGGGCTTCCATCGTGGTCTTAGCCTGGAGGTATTGGATCTCCGAACCGATTTTCTGGTCCCACAGACGCTTTTGGCGCTCATACGTAGTTTTGGCAAGGGCTGCCTGTGTTTCCAACTGGGCGACCTGTTGTCCTAATCCGCCATCATCGATGCGGGCCAGCACCTGTCCTTTGGTGACACGTTGGCCGGCTTTTACGTTAACGGCTTCCAGTGTACCTGAGTATTCCGGATATATGATAATATTCTGTTTTGTGTCGACGCTTCCCTGCACTTCTACAAAGTGATTGAAGACGGTGTCTTTGACGGTGTAGAAGGAAACCAATGCCTGCTCGACCTTGGTACCCTGCAATTTAGCAAGGGCCGAGTCAACTTTGGCCAGTTCGGCTTCCAGTTCGGTCTTACGTGCCGCGATGGCTGCCGTATCTTTTTTCTCGACCATGCTGTCGAGGCTCTTCGCATCTTTGGCGCATGAAACGGCGAACAGCGCCACAACAGCATATAGTGATAGTTTTTTCATGTTTGTTTATTTAGACTGATTGATAATTTTCTCGAATGCGGCTTTTTTATTGATGATATCGACCATTGACTGGAGGTATTGCTGTTGGGCGGAATACAACTGCCGTTGGGCGTCGCTCAGGTCAAAACTGGATGAAAGTCCTTCGGTGAACTTGGTTTGTTGCTTGCGTTCGATACGTTCGGCAAGGGCCAGGTTCTCTTTGGCGGTTTGGTATTGCGAGATACTGAAGTCGTATTCGCTCTTCGCCCGCTCGAACTCGAGGCGTAATGCCTGTTCCGCCTGAGTAAGCTGCGTTTTGGCCTGTTCAAGCGCGATGCGTGCCTGGTCGGTACGGGCTTTACGTCCGAAGCTGCTGAAGATCGGCACATTAAGGTTGAGGCCTACATTCGAATAATCGAACCATTTTTTATCGCCCTGGAAAAAGTCGAATTGGTTGCCAAAGGCGTTGGTACCCAGGTTCACATTGGCCGACAGCGACGGAAGGGCCTTGCTGCGTTCGAGCTTGTATTCCAACAACCGTTGGTCGCGGAAGTTCTTCGCGATTTGGTAGTCGATGTTATTCTCAAGGTTGAATGCCGGTTGTGTGAGGGCCAAGTCCATGTTAGACGTCGTCAGCGTGTCGAGTTGGTCGGTCAGCACAATCTGCTCAGACAGGTCGATACCCATCGAAAGTTTCAACATCTCATAGGCGATATCGCGCAGGCGACGGGCATTGTCGAGACTGCTTTGGACGGACGCAAGCGTGATCTGCAATTGTTCTACCGTTTCTTCCTCAACCAATCCGTTGCGGAACGTCTCGCGGGTATCCCCGAAGGTTTTTTGCAACGATGACCGGTTGCTTTCGAGGATGCGGATGTTTTCCTCAACCATCAAAACCGTCCCATAGGCGTTGATGATCTGCTCGCGAATGTCGAGGTCGCTTTTCTGTTTGGCATTTTGGTAATACGCCAGATACGTCTTCGCCGCCTGCAGGGCCACGATATACGAACCGTCAAAGATCAATTGGCTGAGGGTAGCGCTGGCGGCCATAGTGTGGCGCGTGCCGAATGCCACCTCAACAAAACTACCGGGTGCACCGCCGAAGATTTCGCCCGGAATAACCGATTTCTGTAGTTTGAAGTTGTTGACATAGTTCACATTTCCGCTGATCTGCGGAAGTCCGGTTGACGTGGTCTCCCACTTACGGGCTTTCGCCTTGTCGATATCACGAGACGCGTTTACGGCGTCGTAATTGTGCTCCAGTCCATAGGAAATCGCGTCCCGGAGCGAAAAGGCCTGTGGCTTTCCGTCCTGCGAAAACACAGACAGCAGCGGGATGAAGAAAAAGAGTAGGGTGAGTTGTTTCATATAACAGAGCGATTAGATTTGTGTTTCGTTTGATGGGTTTCCTTCCGGATGCACGGCCAGTTGCCGTTCGAGTTCTGCCACCCCTTTATCCGTGGCGATGGCGCGGGTGTGATAGATCAGGGCTGCGAGCTCTTTGTCATACGCATCCCGCTCGTAGACATTCGTTTCATTGATATGGAAGACGATGGTGTAATAGAATTCAACGGCACTCTCAACATCCGTATCCGGGCGGTAATAGCCGTCTACGATGCCTTTCTTGATGTTCTCCCGCATAAAACTGTGGCAGAAATCGCGTTCGCGGTGCACCACTTCATGGTAGATTTCTGGATAGTGCTTCTTGAGTTGGTACAGCGGTGATTTCTCTACCGCCTGGAAAATCGCCTTGAACGTCTTGCGTACCTCGAAGTTCTCCTCAACCGGGTTGAAACCACTCTTCATTGTTTGGTCTATGGCATCATATACCGTACGGTGAACGAGATTGGCCGCCTCTACGATCAGTTGTTCTTTATTGGTGAAGAACTTGTAAATGGTTTTCTTCGAGATGCACATGTCGCTGGCGATATCGTCCATCGTGATGCTCTTGAAGCCCAGCTTCAGGAACATGTCGGTCGCCCTGCTTACGATCTTATCTTTCATAAACCTTTGTAAATCGGGTACAAAAGTAGAATGGAAACTTTGAATACAAAAAAAGTTTCCATGGTTTTCACGTTTTTTTAACAGACCGGTAACATACAAACGAAATCCGCCTGGCAGTCCGTATTTCGTTCGGATGCCAGGCGGAATCAAATCAAACCAACTCAATTTTACAGGAGTGACGCCAGATCGGGGTGATCGGGTATCTTCCCGATATGTTGTAATTTCATGGCGGCCAGTCGTTGGGCAGCCCCGATGCAGTCGTCGAGTGACCGCTCTTTTAGTCGTGCAAAAAGGAAGCCCGTCCAGAACGCATCACCGGCACCCGTGGCATCAATGACCGCCTCGACGGTTTCGGCAGGTCGCCGCAATAGGCCTTGTTCTTTGTCCGATACAACTACACCGTCTTTGCCTTTCGTCAGGCAGATTGTCGAAGCGCCATGGGCATGGAAGTAGGTAAAGAGGGCGTCATCGTCTAATGCCACGCCAAAATACCGCAGGGCATCGTCGTCGCTTATCTTCAATAGTGGTTTCGACTCCATATAGCGTGCCACCACACGGTGCGCTTCTTCCCTATCGGGCCAAATACGGGCGGCATAATTCAGGTCGAGACTCGTTTGTACGCCCCACCGTGCTGCTTTATGGGCAGCGTCCAGCAGCGTTTGTTGGGCGGGTTGGGCGCTGAGGGCAAAGCAGGTGGTGTGGAAAATCGAGGTGTTGCGCAACAGTTCGTCCGGAAGCTGCTCGGGCAAGATGTGGCGATCGGCCTCGCGGTAGGGAATGAAATCCGGCGTCGTCACCGAACGCGATACGAAAATCACTGAGGTCGGCTGGTCGGACGTGCGACGCAGGTACGTAGTGTCAAGCGAGGTCATTTCGAGCTTCCGCCCGGCAAAAACGCCAAATGCGTCCTGCCCGATCGTAGCCACAAGCGCCACGTTGAGCCCAAGCCGCGACGCATTCACCGCCACGTTCGTCGGTGATCCTCCCAAAAACCGCTGGAACTCGCGGGTATGAGGTAACGACGCGATCTCGGCGCCGATGCAGTCGATTAATATCTCGCCTGCAGAAATGATGTCAATGTGGGGCTTCACGAAAAATCGAATTTAAATTCTTGGTATAAATACTGGTGCAACAGCAACTGTCCGGCCGCCGACCAACTGCAATGCGGTACGCCGATGGGCGCACCGGTCTGGGTATGGAAATTCTCATAGAATCCGCAGTCGCTTTTGGCATTCGCTGATGCAATGGCGTGGTATAGTGTTTC
>DATGXZ010000019.1:0-3763 GCA_035298445.1 Flavobacterium sp. | reverse complement strand
CTTCTACCTGCACAACTACAACGAGCTCATTCTGAAGCTTGAAACACTTGATGCCGCAGGCCAGAACGTCCTGCTTTTCGGCGTGACCTATGCCCTGCTCGACCTTATAGAACGCAAGCGCTTCCAACTCCGAAACACCCTTATCATGGAAACCGGAGGCATGAAAGGGAAGCGCAAGGAAATGATCCGGGAAGAACTCCACGACATCCTCTGCAAGGGCTTCGGCGTCTCGGCCATCCATTCCGAATACGGCATGACCGAACTGTTGTCGCAAGCCTACTCCCTGGGTGACGGCATTTTCGAATGCCCGAACTGGATGCACATCCTCGTCCGCGACCCGGAAGACGCCTTGTCGTATGTAGGCGAAGGGCGCACCGGCGGACTCAACGTCATCGACCTCGCCAACGTCAACTCGTGTTCGTTCATTGCCACGCAGGACCTGGGCAAGAAATTCGCCGATGGCACGTTTGAAGTATTGGGCCGCTTTGATCATTCCGACATCCGCGGTTGCAACCTGATGGTCGTATGAAAACACTTGCCGTTTTTCTGCTCTGCTTCGCGCTGGCCGGTTATGCCCAGCAAAAGCAAACGCTTCGTATCCAAATTGATTCCGTCAACGTCGAAAACCGCAACGGCATCCGGAACTTCACGTTTTTTTATAGCATACAAAACCTGACCGATCAACCCGTTTCTTTCTACCTCATCCCCGGTCCCATCCAGCCCAATGCCTCCAGTTCCCTAAGCAAACGCCCGTTCTACAGGTTTTACCAGGAAGACCAACTAATTGATATCTGGGGCATTTTTGAACCCTGGAACCGCCCGAACCCAGAAGGCCCCATGCAAATTATCGATACAACCACTGTAGAAGAAGTGGTGTACTTCGACAACTTTATAGAAGAGCAACGAAAAACGCTTCGTGACAGCCGGCACACACTGGCCCCAAAAGCATCGCTGAGATTCTTCGGTACCTTGCAGTGGGACGGCCAGCGCTATTTTCAACACGATGACCTCGAATATTACCTCGACGAAAACAAACCCCATTTCATCGAAATCGGCATCAACCTGCTGCGCGAGGAACTGCGTGATAATTTCACCGAGGCAGACTTCACGACGCTTCTGGCAGACCCCACGTTGATCCGTGGCTGGTATATGTCGAACCGTGTGCCCCTGGACTTCCGTCCATAAAAAAACCCGGCGAACCGGGTCTCTTTTATTCTACAACTACAATAAAGTAGTTCTTCTTTCCTCGTTGCAGCAGGATGAACTTCCCGTTGATCAGGTCGTTTTCTGTCACCGTGTGTCCGTCCGCTACTTTCTCGCGGTTCACCGAAATGGAGTTCTCAGTCAACGCGCGGCGCGCCTCGCCATTCGATTTGACGAAGCCGGTTTTCTCGTTCATCAGCGTCACGATGTCGAGTCCGCCCACCAAATCCGCTTTGGCCAACTTCGCCTGCGGCACCCCGTCGAATACCTCCAGAAAGGTTACTTCGTCCAGTTGCTTCAGGTCATCCGCTGTCGCGTTTCCGAACAGGATGTTCGATGCCTGCTTCGCCTTTTCCAACGCTTCCGCCGAGTGCACGAAAATCGTCACCTCTTCCGCCAGTCGCTTTTGCAGCACGCGAAGGTGCGGCGCTTCTTTGTGTTCCGCTGCCAGTGCGTCAATGGTCGCCCGGTCAAGGAAGGTGAAAATCCGGATGTATTTCTCCGCATCCTCATCCGACACGTTCAGCCAGAACTGGTAGAACTTATACACCGACGTTTTATCCGCATCCAGCCACACATTGCCGCCTTCCGATTTCCCGAACTTCGAACCATCCGCCTTCGTGATCAGCGGCGTCGTCAGCGCAAAGGCCTTCGCCTCATGGCTGTTCATCCGGCGCACCAGTTCGGTTCCGGTGGTGATATTGCCCCATTGGTCAGAGCCGCCCATCTGCAACACGCAATTATAGTGCTTGTGCAGGTGGTAAAAATCATACCCCTGGATCAGTTGGTAGGTGAATTCCGTAAACGACATACCTTCGCCTTCACCTGAAATCCGTTTTTTCACCGAATCCTTCGCCATCATATAGTTGACCGTGATGCGTTTGCCCACGTCGCGCGCGAACGCGATGAACGAGAAATCCTTCATCCAGTCGTAGTTGTTCACCATCAGCGGCGCTTGCGGACCCGTCTCATTGAAATCCAGAAACCGCGACAATACCCGTTTGATGCCCGCTACGTTCTTCTCGAGTTGCACCTCGTCCAACAGGTTACGCTCATCCGATTTACCCGATGGGTCACCGATCATACCCGTCGCACCGCCCACCAACGCAATCGGCCGGTGGCCAAAGCGCTTCAGGTGCACGAGCAACATGATCTGCACCATACTGCCAATATGCAGCGAATCGGCCGTCGGGTCAAACCCAATATACGCCGTCACCGGTCCTTTCAACAGTTCTTCCTCCGTTCCCGGCATGCTGTCGTGGTACAGTCCACGCCACTTCAGTTCTTCAACCAAATTCTCCATAGTGCAAAATTTGCGCAAATATAGGCGGAAACTGTGAATTTAGGAGGAGCAAGGAGCAAGTATCAAGGAGCAAGGGACCGTCTACAACCTGCAAGGTTTCCATAACCTTGTAGGTTTAAAAATAGGAGCAAGGAGCGAGTATCGAGGAGCGAGGGGCCGTGTACAACCTTGTCGGTTTAAACTAGTAAACAGTAGGCAGTTGCAGTGGGCAGTGCTCCAGTGCCGCGTAAAACCTGCAAGGTTTTCGAAACCTTGTAGGTTTTCTAGCAGTTGTATGTAGAGGAGTGTATTTTTTGGGCGTTCCAGTGCCGTTCCAGTCGCAGTCACAGTCGCAGTAGGCAGTGCTTCAATCCGTCTACAACCTGCAAGGTTTTCAAAACCTTGTAGGTTTTCTAGCAGTTGTATGTAGGGGAGTGTATTTTTTGGGCGTGCCGGCGCTCTTCAGTAGGCAGTTGGCAGTGGCAGTTGGCAGTGGCAGTTGGCAGTACATCCCTTTGTTCAAACAACCGCAGGGCGCCGTCGGGCTGTCTGCTATAGCCCCTTGTCCTCAGGCGGTTTTGCACCGTCGCCGGGCGCTTCCTCCGGTCGCCCCCGTCTGCCGGCAAAACCAGCCTTCGTCTGTCGGGGCTGCCGCGTCCATCCCTCACGCAGCATGGGCTCGCCTCACTTATCCACAAACGGTGGAAAAATCCCTTGCCGAACCACCGCCGGAATTGCCTAATTTTGACAGTTCCCGATTGCCGGGAAACAACTTCCGGCAAACGACCCTTTTCCACACATGTACCTGATTTTCGATACCGAGACCACCGGCCTTCCAAAGCGCTGGGACGCACCGCTGACCGACACCGACAACTGGCCGCGCTGTGTCCAGATCGCGTGGCAATTACACGACGATATGGGCCGTCTCATCGAACATCAGGATTACCTCATCCGCCCCGACGGCTACAACATTCCGTACGACGCCGAACGGGTGCACGGCATTTCAACCGAACTGGCCGCGGCACAGGGCGTGCCACTGCCAGACGTACTTGTCCGTTTCAATGAAACGCTGGCAAAAGCCAAATTCATCGTAGGCCAGAACGTCGGATTTGACGTCAACATCATGGGATGCGAGTTCCACCGCTATGGCGTCGCGTCGCAATTGGGCAAAATGCCCGTACTCGACACCTGTACGGAAACCACGGCTGAACTCCTGAAACTGCCCGGCGGACGCGGTGGCAAATTCAAACTGCCCACCCTGACAGAACTCCACGAATA
>DATGXZ010000018.1:0-8414 GCA_035298445.1 Flavobacterium sp. | reverse complement strand
GGACGTCAAACTGCGCCGCCTGCGGGAAATCGTGGCGTTGCAACAGCAGCACTCACTGGCGCGCACGCAGGCCTTTGTGGGGCAGGTGGTGGAAGTGCTGATTGAAAAAGAATCGAAGAAGTCGGACCAACACTGGAGCGGACGCAATTCGCAGAATACCGTTGTGGTGTTTCCGAAGGAGCAGTATAAACCCGGCGACTTTGTGCTGGTGCGTGTTGACTCGTGCACAAGTGCGACCCTTATCGGGGAAGCCATCGGGTATTCACATATGAATTGAAGCGACTCCGCGACTGCAACTGAGACTGAGACTGTGACTGAGACTGAGACTGAGACTGAGACTGGAACTGCGACTGCCTAGCCCGGATGGAAGCGGCAGCCTTTTGACGGGAAAACCGCTTTTTGCCGCTGGCGACGGCGACCGCAGGAAGCCGGGAGGCGGCGATGCAAAAAGGGTTTTGCCGGAGAAAGCTAAAGCGGACAGCCGGATAAGCTTCAAAAAACAATCCAAAGGCGGAAGAACAACAACCGTTTTCTGCCACAATTTTGAACCAACATGGAATCTGTACAAGCCATAAAACAACGTTTCGAAATCATCGGGAATGACCCGAAGCTCAACCGCGCCATCGAGAAGGCGATTCAGGTGGCCCCGACCGACATTTCGGTGCTGGTCGTGGGGGAAAGCGGTGTGGGGAAGGAAGCCGTGCCGAAGATTATCCACTCGCTGTCGCACCGCAAACATGGTAAATATATTGCCGTGAACTGTGGCGCGATACCGGAAGGCACGATCGACAGCGAATTGTTCGGACACGAAAAAGGGGCGTTTACGGGCGCGACCGGCACGCGGGAAGGCTATTTTGAGGTAGCCAACGGCGGCACCATCTTCCTGGATGAAGTGGGCGAATTGCCGCTGACGACCCAGGTGCGGCTGTTGCGGGTGCTGGAGAACGGCGAGTTCATCAAGGTCGGCTCGTCGCAGGTGCAGAAAACCAATGTGCGCATCGTGGCGGCAACGAACGTCAACATGCGCGAGGCGATCGAGAAAGGCCGGTTTCGGGAAGACCTTTACTATCGTTTGAGTACGGTGGAGATTACCCTGCCGCCGCTGCGCGAACGCAAAGAAGATATTCATTTGCTGTTCCGGAAGTTCGCGTCTGACTTTGGACACAAATATAAAATGCCGCCGATCCGGCTGGATGATTCGGCCGTGCAGGCGTTGCAGCGCTACCGTTGGGGCGGGAACATCCGGCAATTGCGGAATATCGCCGAGCAACTGTCGGTGCTGGAAACCAACCGCGACATCACAGGCGCCACGCTGTTGTCGTATTTGCCCGCAGAGAGCGCCTTGCCGTCGGTGATTCCGGGGAGCAAGAGCGACAGCGATTTCAGTACGGAGCGCGAGATCCTATATAAGGTGTTGTTCGACATGAAGAACGACCTGAACGACCTGAAGAAACTGACGCTTGAGCTGATGAAAAACGGCGGTGCGAAGGTGCAGGAAGCCAACCAGGGGCTCATCCAGAAAATCTATGGCAAACCCGAGCATGCCGAGGTGCGGGCCTTTGAGGAACATCCCCATCCGGTGGTGATGCCGGCCAGTACGACCACGACGCATACGGATTATGTAGACGAAGATCCGGACGACCAGTATTTGTTTGCCGAGGCCATTGAAGAAGAGGAACCGCTGCGGCTGGAACAAAAAGAGATCGAGATGATCAAAAAAGCGCTCGAACGCCACCGTGGCCGCCGGAAGGCCGCTGCGGATGAACTGGGCATTTCCGAACGCACACTTTACCGCAAAATCAAGCAATTCGATCTCGGATAAATCCGTACTTTGGCAACACGAATGAAAGCACTGAAATTACTTTTCCTTTTTGTAAGCGCCGGCCTGTTGAGTGGCTGCGGCGTGTATAATTTTACGGGGGTAGGAAATCTGGACGGCTCGTTCCAGGTGAACTATTTCCTGAACAACTCGGAGTTGGTGCAGCCGGGCATAGAACGGACCTTCACCAACAAACTGCAAGACCTCATCCAGAACCAGACGAACCTGACGCTGACGAATTCGAACGGCGACCGGGTGTATGAGGGGGAAATCGTCGACTATCGCATTACGCCGATGTCGGCTACGGCAGACCAGCGCGCGGCGGAAAACCGACTGACGATTGCCGTGAACGTGCGGTATACCAATAAGAAGAACGAAGAGGAATCGCAGGAGAAGCGCTATAGTTTCTACCGCGACTTCCCGGGTTCGCAGCAGCCGAGCAACGCCGAACTGACTGCGTATATCGACGAGATTTTCGACCGACTGACCCAGGACATTTTCAACGACACCCTCGCCAAGTGGTAGGATGAACACAGCGGAATACACCTTTTTACTCTCACGCCCTACGGCCCTTCGCGACCGGCAACTTGCCGAGTTGGAGGAGATGGTGCGCGAATTCCCGTACTTCCAGAGTGCGCGGGCATTGCAGTTGAAAGGGTTGTATGCGCAGGACAGCTACAGGTATAACCAGGCTTTGAAAACCACGGCGGCGTATACGCACGACCGGGGCGTGTTGTTCGACTTCATCACGTCGGGCAATTTCGAGAGCCTGCAGGACGCCTTTGACCGGGAAAAAGCGGCGCGGATTGCGGAAATCGTGGTGACGGACAGCGAGGAAGTGAAGCTGAGACGGGCAGATATGGAGGTAGATACGCTGGAACAATCCATCCGGACGAGCATTGCGGTGACGCGGAAAGAACTGCCGACGGTCGACGCGGAGGAAAAACTGGGGATCGGGAAGCCACTTGATTTCTCGAAACAGGAAAAACATTCGTTTATGGAGTGGCTGCAACTGACGTCGATCAAGCCGATCGAGAGGAGTGCGCAGCCAGAGGCGGCACCGATGCCAGAGGAGCGCAAGCGGAAACTCGACCTGATCGACCGGTTCATCGAAAGTAACCCGAAGATTGTGCCGAAGCGCGACGAATCGGGCACTGCAGCGGCTTCGCTACCGTCGGAAACCGATACACAATCGTTAATGACCGAAACGCTGGCGCGTGTGTACCTCGAGCAAAAGAAGTATGAAAAGGCCATTCAGGCGTACGAAATTTTAATTTTGAAATATCCGGAAAAAAGTAGTTTATTTGCAGACCGAATTTCAGACATCCGGTCTTTACAACAGAATTCCAATTAAATACGATATAAGATGCTTACTGTTTGCTTAGTGTTGATCGTCTTCGTTTGTTTCCTCCTGATCCTGGTGGTGATGGTACAAAACCCGAAAGGCGGCGGACTTTCCTCTTCATTCGGCGGTTCCCAGCAATTGGGTGGCGTGCAGAAAACAACGGACTTCCTTGACAAAAGTACCTGGACATTGGGTGCGATTCTCGTGGCCCTTATTTTGGTGTCAGGTATGTTTTTCGAATCAAGTACTCCGATAGAGACAGAAGAAGAGCAGACCGAAGCTCCGGCTCCGGAAAGCAACGGTAGCGATGCACCGGCTGCAAAACCGGCTGCGCCTGCCGGGCAAAGCGAGACTCCGGCTCCGGCACAATAATACGGCCTCCTACAACATCAAAAATGCCAACATGACACCATGTTGGCATTTTTTTTACCATTTTGTCAGGACAAACGCGCTTGGCACGATTGTGGTCAGGCGCGGGGCAGTAGTATAATAACCCTTATTTAATCATAAAACCATTGCTTATGAGCGTAAACATCAAACCACTTGCTGATCGCGTACTGATCGAGCCTTCCGCAGCGGAAACGCAGACGGCATCGGGCATTATTATCCCTGACACGGCAAAAGAAAAACCGCAAAAAGGTACGGTAGTGGCCGTCGGTAACGGCACCAAAGACCACGAAATGACCGTGAAAGTCGGTGACACCGTGCTATACGGAAAGTATGCCGGCACCGAGCTCAAACTCGACAACAAGGATTACCTCATTATGAAGGAAAGTGACATCCTGGCAATCGTCTAATCTCCAAAAACAACGTATAACATCATGGCAAAAGAAATAAAATTCGACATCGAAGCCCGCGACGGACTCAAGCGCGGCGTAGACGCATTGGCAAATGCAGTGAAAGTGACACTCGGCCCAAAAGGACGCAATGTCATCATCGGCAAATCCTTTGGCGGACCTAACGTCACCAAAGACGGCGTGACCGTGGCAAAAGAAATCGAATTGAAAGATACCCTCGAGAACATGGGTGCCCAAATGGTAAAAGAAGTGGCATCCAAAACCAACGACCTGGCCGGTGACGGTACCACCACTGCTACGGTATTGGCGCAGGCGATCGTGAAAGAGGGCCTTAAAAACGTTGCGGCCGGCGCGAATCCGATGGATCTGAAGCGCGGCATCGACAAAGCCGTGGAAGCCATCGTGAACGACCTTGGCAAACAGGCAAAAGAAGTGGGAAGCTCTTCTGAGAAAATCAAGCAGGTGGCTTCCATCTCTGCTAACAACGACGATATTATCGGTGACCTTATCGCTTCTGCCTTCGAAAAAGTGGGCAAAGAAGGCGTGATCACCGTAGAAGAAGCCAAAGGAACCGACACGTATGTGGATGTGGTAGAAGGTATGCAGTTTGACCGCGGTTACCTGTCGGCTTACTTCGTGACCAACCCGGAAAAAATGGAAGTCGAGCTCGAGCGTCCGTACATCCTGTTGTATGACAAGAAAGTATCGTCGTTGAAAGAACTGCTTCCGGTGCTTGAACCGGTGGCCCAATCAGGAAAACCGCTGCTGATCATCGCAGAGGATGTAGACGGCGAAGCCCTTTCTACCCTCGTGGTGAACAAGCTTCGTGGCGCGCTGAAAATCGCGGCTGTGAAAGCGCCTGGTTTCGGTGACCGTCGCAAAGCGATGCTGGAAGATATCGCTATCCTGACCGGTGGTACGGTAGTCTCGGAAGAGAGCGGTTATACGCTTGAAAACGCGACCCTCGACATGTTGGGTACGGCTGAAAAAGTGAGCATCGACAAAGACAATACCACCATCGTGAACGGTGCTGGCAAAGCCGACCTGATCCAGAACCGCGTGAACCAGATCAAGGCGCAGATGGACGTGACCACGTCTGACTACGACCGTGAGAAACTGCAGGAGCGTCTGGCGAAACTCGCAGGCGGTGTAGCCGTACTTTACGTAGGTGCCGCTTCAGAAGTGGAAATGAAAGAGAAAAAAGACCGCGTTGACGACGCCCTCCATGCCACACGTGCGGCCGTGGAAGAAGGCATCGTAGCCGGTGGTGGCGTAGCGTTGCTGCGTGCGAAATCGGTATTGAAAGAGCTTGCTTCTTCCAACGCAGACGAAGCAACCGGCATCCAGATCGTGTCACGTGCGGTGGAAGCACCGTTGCGTACGATCGTTGAGAATGCAGGTCTTGAAGGATCTGTGGTGGTCGACAAGGTATTGAACGGCAAAGACGATTTCGGCTACAACGCGAAGAGCGATGAGTATGTCGACATGCTGAAAGCCGGCATCATCGATCCGAAAAAAGTAACGCGTGTGGCGTTGGAAAATGCCGCTTCCGTAGCCGGTATGATCCTCACGACCGAGTGCGCTTTGGTAGACATCAAAGAAGAGAACGCAGGCGGCGGAATGCCGATGGGCGGTGGAATGCCGGGCATGATGTAACCGAATTCACCCATGAATTAACGGAAGGAGGACAAATTTGTCCTCCTTTCTTTTTTGTATCGGAAAATGCTATAGCTTTATGGCAACCGAAAACATTTCGCATGAATTTCCCGATGTGCAGGGTACTATGGCTACCCTTCCTCCTATTGCCGCTATCGTTGTCGGCCCAGGATACAACACCCCAAAAAGAGGCCATAAGCAAGACGATTGCGTCGTATTTTTCCCTTGACCGGGAGACCATCCACCTTCATTTCGACAAGACGGTCTTCTTTACCAATGAAGAGATTTTCTTCAAAGGATATGTATACAACCGCAAAAACAAAGAGCCATTTTATGCGACCACCAACATCCATGCGCGCCTGCTGGATGACCGCGGACAAGTGGTGGCTGAAAAACTGTTCTTCGCCTCGAACGGCAGCTTTCTGGGGAACTTTACGCTGGAACCTACCTGGGGAAGCGGCTCCTACTACATCCAGGTTTTTACCAATTGGATGAACAATTTCAGGGAAGATGAAACGTCTGTTTTCCCCATTGAATTGATTAATGTACAGACCGGACGGGCACCGCAGCGAGATCATTTTGCCGACGTGCAGATGGCTCTTTTTGCCGAAGGGGGCACATGGGTTGCCGGCGTACAAAATACCATCGGTATCCGTGTCACTGGCTGCGATGGCACACCGTTTAGCAGCGGGCAGGTAGCAGTAATTGATGCCAAAGGGCAGTCGGTCGCAGAATCGACGGTAAACCGCTTCGGACTCGCGAAGGTAGCGCTCGTTCCGGAGAACGGCATGAAAGTGCGTTTTTCTTCGGGTGACAAATCGGGCGAGATCTCTTTCCCGGTTGTGGAAGCAGGCGGTATCGCTGTTGAGATCAACAATTTTACACTGCCAGGAAAAGTCATAGTGAAGGTGCGTCCGCACGCGTCGCTGCTTCCTTCCATCCGATCCAAACCGCTGTTCCTGGTGCTTCAACAGGATAACCAATCGACCATCGTGGATGTTCCCTTCCCTGATTCTAAAACGGAAGCCCAATTGGTTTTGCAGGACAGCCTGTTGCCGGAGGGGGTGAGCGTGGCCCGTTTTATCGATTCCGACCGGAAACAGTGGGCCGAGCGACTGGTGTTCCGGTATCCGTCGGCGCGGTCGGCCGCCAGCGTTGAAAAACAGGCCACCAGGGGTGGGGTTATCGACTTCGAAGGACACAACTTTACGGATGCCAACCTCAGCGTTTCTGCCGTTCCGGTCGACTCTAAAGCGTATGACGAAAACCACGACCTCTATAGCACGTTTTATTTCCAACCGTATGTGCGTCTCGCGGTTCCCAATGGCCGATATTACTTATCAAAGTACTCGAAAGGACGACACTACGAACTCGATCTGGCCTTGCTGGCACAACCAGGATCGCGACAGGCCTGGTCGGACATTACTGATACCCCACCTGTTGAGAAGTTCGAATTTGAAAAAGGCCAAACCATTGCAGGCAATCTGTCGCAACCGTTGAAAGATAGAAGTAAATACAAGGTGAAGCTGTATTCGAATACGGCGCTGTTACAGGAATTCTCTGAAATCGGCGATAAGAACGACTTTGCGTTTCCTAATATGGTCATCACCGACTCGACTTCGGTGAAACTCTATCTGGTGGAACTACCGGGATTTGAACCCAAACCTTTCAAATTTTCGGCCCACATCGTCGGAATGAAAGGAAACTGCCTAAAGCCCTATCGCCCAGCCGCCTCTGAGTGTCCGTTACTTCCGACGCCAGCATCCATTGCTACACCGAAGTTTGCCAAGAACTTTGTGCAGCTTGCCGAAACGGAAGTAAAAAACACGAATAAACTGAAACGGCAGGATTGGCCCGGACATCACGACCTGAACGGTTATAAGGTGCCGCCCACCGCCACGCAGCGCGTCACGACCTTCCTCGAGACGCGGGGGTTCAACGTCGTCGACGACAATATATCAGTTACCATCACAGCCAGGGGTGTCAGTTCGATCAATGGCGCTCCACGAACGCCGATTCTCTATATAGACAACATGCGGCAGATGTCGTATGATGTGCTGACGGGTATGACCATGGACGAAATCGATGAAATCTACACCAACGCCCATACCATCGTTCCTTCGGTCACCAATAACGAAGGAGTCATACGAATTTACCGGAAAAAACCGAAAATATACGGACCTGCCTCATATGCACAAGAGTTTGCAGTAAACGGTGGATTTGCCCGTATCCACGATTTCCACAACCCGGAACTTACCTCCACCTCCGATGAGGGATTCCATAATTTTGGGGTGATTTACTGGATTGGAACGCTTATTACGGATGCGTCGGGTATCGTTCGCTTCTCGATGCCGGATTATAGAACGTCTTCAACCCTCCATATGGAAGGGTTCACATTTGACGGAAGGCTGATTTGCGAAAGGTTCGATATTCCATAAAAAAAATCCGGAATTAATCCGGATTTTGAGGCGTATCGTCTTTTGATGGTTCAGGCAGTTTTCGTGCGAACTTGATAATTACCGGGGCTAATGTCACGACCACCAACCCGATTACAATGAGCTCAATATGGTCTTTCATGTTGATGTCGAATCGCTCCATCAGGTAATCATTCAGGTAATGGCCGGCGAATATCAGGCTAAACGACCATAGCAGGGAACTGACGATATTATAGAACATAAACTTCCGCTTGTCCATGTTGACGATACCCGCCACAATAGGCGCGAACGTGCGGACAATCGGAAGGAAGCGCGCGAAAATGATCGCCCGACCACCGTGCTTCTCGAAAAAGTCTTTCGAC
>DATGXZ010000017.1:0-8843 GCA_035298445.1 Flavobacterium sp. | reverse complement strand
AGTTGGTTGCCATCGGCACTGAGCACGGTCAGCGCCGGCATACCAGAGAGGTCGAGCGAGGTGAGTTGGTTAGAAGACACATTGAGTTGTGACATGAGCGGCATTCCCGAAAGGACGAGAGTGGAAAGCTGGTTACCCGCTACGCCAAGTAGGGTTAGCTGCGGCAAGTTCTCCAATGTGAGTGTTTGCAGGCCGTTGTTTGACAGGTCTATTTGCTGCAAGGCCGGCAGGTTCGTCAACGCAATGGAGGTAAGCCCGTTGCCCGGCATGTAGGCGTACTCAAGGTGTTGAAGGTTATTGATCTGGGCCGACGTCAACTGGCAGTAGCCCGCATTCAGGTACTTCAGTTCAGGATATACCGAGAAATCAACTTCCTGGTCAGTAAGGCTAAGCCCAAAAACATCCAAAGCACGCAGGTTTGAGAAAGCTTCGAGACCATCAAGACTGCTTACATTGGCATAAAGGATGCCCAGTTTCCAGACGGCCTGCGCCTCCGACACCTGAATTTCACCGTCACCATTGGTGTCAATGCTCGTTATATATCCGTCTGTTTCGGAATACGCAATATAGTTTACCGAATCCGTAGACGTCAACAAGGCTTTAAGGTTCGGGTCACCAAACACGACATTCTGGGAAAAACACCACAATGGCGCGATAAACAGTAAGAGGCGAAGTTTGTTCATAGCTATTTTGTTTAAGCGTTCGTGTTGTTTAGATGGACAAAAGTAAATAGGTTGCGCGTACCAAATGAAAAAAAATCGATTTCGGAAAGGCTTTTCATCGTGTTTTTTTAGGAAAGCCGCGTTAGTAGTAGGAAAGTGCGCTTCATCATTTTATAAAATTTAACATTTACCGTATCTTCGCTCCCATGAAAAAGCGCCCGTCACGCCGTAGTTTCAAGATTTTGAAGTGGATAGGTATCGGATTGGGGTCCCTTCTACTCCTGATGTTCCTCTTGCCGATCCTGTTTCCCGGTACCATTGCCAAGGAAGTAAAAGACTTCGCCAACCGCAAACTCACCGGCGAATTGAACTTTTCCGAAGCGCGGCTCTCGTTTTTCGACCATTTCCCTTCCCTGACCGTCACCCTCGACGATTTTACCCTCAAAGGGTCCGCACCCTTTCAAAACGATACGCTCGCAGCCGCCGACCGCATCGGTTTCGGCATCAACCTGTCGCAACTGGTTTTCAACGGGCGTGTGGCGATTGACGAAATCTACGTAGACGATGCCGACATCCGCGTACTCGTGAATGAAAAGGGTGAAGCCAATTACAATGTATATATCGCGGAAGAAACACAGCCTACTGACACGGTTTCATCGGCTTCCCTCCGACTCGACAAAATCCGGATTTCACACTGCCGCCTTCGCTATGACGACCGATCGGCCAAAATCCGTGTAGCAGCCAACGATTTCAATTACCTGGGGAAAGGCGACCTCGATAAGGCGGTTTTTGACCTCGAAACCGAAGCCGAAATCGGATCGCTCGACTTCTCCTACGACGGTGAATCGTATATGGCGCAAAAAAACGTGCGTGCCGAACTGACGACACGCATCAACACCAATGCCCTAACTTTCGCCCTACAGCGCAATGACCTGCGCATCAACGAGCTTCCGATCAATTTCAAAGGGGTCGTCAACATCCTCAAAAGCGGCTATTATATCGACGTCGCCGCGACGTCAAACGGCAGTGACCTCGAAGACCTCTTTACGGCACTTCCGCCCGCGTACGTCAAATGGCTTGACCGTTCAAAAGTGGCTGGCACCATCGACCTGATGCTGGCGTTGAAAGGACGGTATGACGCGAGCACGAATCGGAGTCCGACCCTGAAATTCCACACCCGCATCACCGACGGCTACATCCAATATAAGGACGCGCCCCTTGCCGCCTCGGACATACAACTCAACCTTGACGCCGCCCTGCCCTCACTCGATCCGGAGGACTTCTACCTGAAACTATCACCCTTCTCGTTCAAATTGGGGAACGATCAATTCCGCTCGACGGTCGAACTGAAAAAACTGGGTGAAACCTCCGTTAAGGCGCAGATGAAAGGCGGCGTTGACCTGGCAGTACTCAATCGTGCACTCGGCATTTCGTTGGTAGATGTAAAAGGAAAACTCGACGTCAACATCCAGTCGAATGGTACCTACAGCGCCGCCCGTCACCTCTTTCCTACCACCACTGGACGCTTCAACTGGACCAACGGCTACCTGAAGACGGCCTATTATCCCGAACCGATATCCGACCTCAACCTCAACCTTACCGCTACCAACCAAAACGGGCGTTATGCCGATACGAAGATTGCCATCCGGCCAGCCTCGTTTACCTTTGCCGGTCATCCTTTCCGGATGGAGGCGTCATTTTCCAACCTCGACGATGTCTCCTATGATCTCAGCGCGAAAGGTACACTCGACATCGGACGGTTGTACCGCGTATTCCGTCAGGAAGGACTCGACGTTGACGGACGCATTGCAGCCGACGTGCGCCTGAAAGGCAAACAAAGCGATGCCACCTCCGGACGCTATAACCGCCTCAACAACCGCGGCACCCTCACGGTCGAGCGTATTGACACGCGAATGGAGGGCCTTCCAAAAACCCTCCGCATCGAGAAGGGCGTCTTTGCCTTTAACCGCGAAAAGATGCAGTTCAACACCTTCGTTGCAAGTTATGGACAAAGCGATTTCACGCTTGACGGCCAGCTCACCAACGCCATCAATTACTTTTTTGAGAAGAAGGCTACCCTACACGGTGCCTTCCATATGGAATCGGACCTGCTTGACCTCAACGAATTCAGGGCGCCCGTGGCAACAACCTCCTCTACTCCAATAGCGGGGGAAGCCACAGCAACCGGCGTGGCATTAGTACCCACCAACCTCGATGTCTCGTTGACGGCGCATGCGAAGCAGGTGCTGTTTGACACCTTCAAACTCAACGACGTAAAAGGAACCGTTGGGGTTTCAGGTGGAAAAGTCATACTCAACGGTGCACAACTCGGCCTTGCGGGTGCCACCTTGCAACTTGACGGCTCGTATGACGACCTGACGCCACAGAGCGCCGCGTTTGACCTTCGCTTCCGGGCGCGGGATTTCGACATCCACCGGGCGTATGACGAGATTCCGATGTTTCGCGAAATGGCCACCTCAGCGGGGAGTGCCCAGGGTATCGTGTCGGTCGATTACAACTTAAAAGGGCAACTGGGGCCCGATATGTCACCCATTTACCCATCGCTGGAAGGCGGTGGCACTTTTTCGCTGAAGAAAATCAAAGTGAAGGGCCTTCGACTTTTCAATGGCCTCAGCCAGAAAACCGTTTCGGCGATTGACGACCCAGACCTGTCCAAAGTCGATATCAAAACCCGGATCAGCCGGAATGTCATCACGATCGAGCGCACCAAAATGAAGATCGCCCTTTGCCGCCTTCGCATCGAAGGTAAGACCAACTTCGACGGAAAACTCGCGCTTCGCATCCGGGTGGGCCTGCCACCATTTGGACTGATCGGTATTCCGGTAGCGGTTACCGGCACGCACACGGCCCCGAATTTTAAGGTCTTTTCGAAGAAAACGGAGGAGATTGAGGAGGACGCCTCCCAACCCCAACCTTAGACGCCATTTGTTTCCGCTTTATAGCTGGCACCTGCGACGGCGCCCAGTCATTTCGATTCAGAAAATACTAACGGCTTCCTACTTTCACAACTTTAACATTTGTGCAATTTCACAAGCTCATTTCTTTTTCTAATTTCGGCACACCGCGGTACGAAAAAAAAAAGTAGCATGTAATTAATTAACACAAAATCTATGATTATGAAACGTTTTTTTCTAGCATCCTTCTTTGTAATTGTGGGCCTTTTGGCAAGTTGTTCTCCTGATTCTTCGTCGTCAATGCCCGAGGCAAATATGACGGTCTCAAGTTCTGCGATTAAAGATTTCGAAATTGCGCTTACCACCGTCGCTCCGAAAGTACAGGAGCTAACACAATCGGCCGATTTTCAGGCGAGTCCTGAAAGTTTCGAGAGGGAGGTAATCGAAATAATGGCGCCTCTGGTAGCGCCAAGTGAGCGGCTGATGAGCGAAGCGAACATCAACGCGTCTGAGGTGCCGGAACTAGAGGGTGTTACCCTTGACGAGGGTCAATTAGTCCAAATCGGTCTACTCATATATGCCAGTGAAACGATGGCACAGAGGAACTCCGTACTCGAGTGCGTAGAGCGGGCATTCGTTGGGTTCGAGCTACACGAAGGTTTTTGGAGCCAATTCGGCAACCGGAGGTTGTTGCTGCGCGCAATCGGAAAGGTGGCAACCCGCTATTTAGGCGCTATTGGTGCCATCCTAATCGTAGCTGATTTCGTAGATTGTATGGGTTGGTTAGATTAAATGTAAGCCATGTATATCGTAACGATACTCTACTGCCTTTTTTTCAGCTTTATAGGCATACTGTTCCTGTACCGCACCTTAACCTCAAGGCACCATCAAAGCAAAAAAACACGCATGGTGCTGCGTGCCGTACTATTGGTAACACTCATGGCCTACTTTGTGATACAAAAGTGGGAATGGGTATTGAGCTAAGTTAGGAAAGGGTTGCCAGATGGCAACCCTTTTTTGTGTACTCAGGAACTACGGTTTGTCATTGTTTGTTCATGCTTTTTGGCAAAAGCCATCTATTACAACAATTAAAAACGGAAAATCAGCCGTTACCTTCAAAGACGATCTTGACGCCCGGCCTAACGCGGAATCAGACGAATCTTTGCTGATTGTCAACTATTGCCGACAACCCTCAACTGTCAACCCCTCAACCTCACGCTTTCTTCACGAACTCCGATTTGAGCGCCATGGCCCCGAAGCCGTCGATACGGCAGTCAATGTTATGGTCGCTTCCCGGAACGAGGCGGATATTACGCACTTTCGTGCCCGCCTTGATGCTTTGGGCCGATCCTTTCACCGGAAGTGTTTTGATGGTGACCACTGAATCCCCATCCTGCAGCAGGTTTCCGTTGGCATCGCGCACCTCGTTGGCGGCGTCCGCCTGTGGTACGTCATCGGGGTTCCATTCGTGTCCGCATTCCGGACACACCATGAGGCTGTCCATCGGATACGCATAAGGAGATTGACAAACGGGGCAGGTCGTATTTTCCATCTAAAAGTTTTGCGCAAACGTAATAAAATGCGGTGAGGTGCGGGTGTTTTTTGGAGAGAAATAGTACAGCGTGGAGTAGTTGGTGGTCAGTAGTCAGTAGTCGGTGGTTGTTGATGACTTCCATGCAGGAACGTGTTAACTCTACCATGCGCTGTGTGTCGCACGACGCAGGGATTCCATTGAGTGGTCGGAGATGTGGAGGGAAAATGTCACGTTGACACACACTACATACGCTTTATCTAGGCCTGAAGCGAGAGCTTTGACCCGTCCTAAATAACTATACAGGTTATTAAATAAATCCTGCTTTAGTTACACATGTATCGAAAAGAAATCACCTCCAAAGTCGGCCGGCGGCTGCGGTAACACGCTACAAGAATCGACGAACCGGGCAGCCCGGGTTACCAAAGTACAAGCAAATGGGGCTATTTCCATTTCCGGCTGGACGCTCGGTTACGCAGTTACTACATAGCGTTCATATCTTTAGCTTGACCCCTAAAGCCAATACATCCGTCTTTACAAAATTGGCACTCGGGTCCTCCCCCACGCTATAATCGATACCTATGCCGAAATTCCCCTTACCGTCAGGAAAGAAAATTAAAGACACTGCCAACCAGTCGACATTTCCTTGGGCGTAAAGATCATCCCGAATAATGGATCGATAGGAATAGTCGAAAGAAAGCTGTACGAAGGTATAATGATAACGGGAAAAAGGAAAGAAGTCGAAATATAGGCGGTTTACCCACATGCTCGCGCGTTTGCCTGAACCCTCTGTCACCTGATAATACTCGAACCCGGAATATGGATAGTAACGAAAGATCAAGGCGTCGGTACCATCTTTTATCTGTGCGCCCGGTTCCCCCGCTTTCGACCCGCTAAACGACAGGAAGCTCTTTGCCTGTATCGTTTCAATTTCTTTGATACGATCGGTTTTATAGTCGAAGGATCCCGTGACGAAAGGGTGCGTATACCAAGCCGATCCCAAATTACACAGCAGTTCGGTGTTGATACCGCCGCTAAGGGTGTTCTTCCTTTTTGATTCGTCTGGAATCGTATTTTCATGGAACTCTATTTTGGGGTAAAAAAGTAGGTCGACATCACGCTCTATCACCGGGAATTCGTACAACTTAACCGCGACATCGACAATCGAATAAAAGCGATCATTCTCGTAGTCTTTGTTCCAGGTGGCCGTAGCCGGTTTTGCTTCATCCTTTGCACCATCAAACGTTTTTCGCACCATAAAGTGATGGTCGCCAAGCCAGGTTACTGATTTTTGGATGGTTCGGACTACACCCGGGATACTGTCGCCCTGTGCATAGGCTGGAAAAATGCCGAATAAAAAAACGGCCAGGATGAGTTGGAATAGTGTCTTCATGATGTCAATTGCATTACGTTATAAATAAGGTCAATGAGTTTTGCGACGGTCAGTCCGGTTTTTCTAACCATAGCGCCGGTTACGGATGCGTTCGGGTTGTATTTTCTCGCATACTTTCTCAAATCTATGGCCACAAAACCCAGCGCGATCGAATCGAAGGTTAGGGGCCATTCTGTCAATTTTCGGCTGTCCTGGACATCCTCGGGTTTGATCCCGGCTTTTTCGGCCAATAGGCGCTTTACGGCCTCGGCAACTTCTTCTCTTGTGGGCATATGATTTTGTTTTAAAGGATTGCTTTGTTCGTTTCTATTACGTTGTGGGCGTCGTCGTCGCCGCTGTTACCTTATTCACGCTATACGGCACCACGCCCAATCCGAGTGCCAGCACCACGTTGAACAGCTCTTCGAAATCGGGCAGTTCTTTACAGCGGATCATGCAATAGGCGTAATAGGAGATGAAGCACACGACGATAATCAAGGTTGTCAGGGCCGATAACAGCGCAATCAGTCGGCTTGTGCTGGGCTGGTAAACAGGTTGTCCGTTGGCATCCAACACCGTCTTTCTCTGCGTGGCATTCGGGTCGGTGTCGGTGGGCGCAGGCACGACGATCTCTTCCGGATCATTCTCATACAGCGCCTGGGTGAACCGGTAACCCGAGCGACGGGTCGTCCACCACACCACAAAAAGCACTACGATAAAAAGGATCACAGGCATCCATACCAGGGCACGGGTACTGATGCCTTGATCGGACGGACAGCAATCCGGGCACGGAGCGGGGGTTTTGGCGACCCCATCGGCCGTCTTTACCGTTACCTCGACTTTCTGGGGTGAGGGTGGACCAGATACCTTTACAGTATCGGAAACATTCAGTGAATAGCCTAAAGACGTCAGGCCGATAAGCAGCAGTAAAAATGCCAGTCGTTTCATAGGGAATAGGTTTAGATCGATGCTCCAAAGCTAGCGCCCCAATGGCGCTGACGGGGTGGGGAAAACCCTATTTTAGCACCAGTTATACCACTAATACGCTAAAAGTCAAGCAAAATGAACAAACAGGTCTTTTTTTTGCTACTTTTACGGGAGAACGTCTTTAATAGGGAAACACCCGTTAAAGAATAGGGTTTTACCTAGCCCAGCCTTCACGCGATGTTTTGATCTTAGCACTATCAACCACAAAATCGATTTGATAATGGAAACAACGTTCGCCACACCAACGACATCATCGCGTCTCAACCTCATGCCCGTAGATGTGAGTCTTATGTCGACTACCTTGCGTAACCTTTGGAACACAACGTACGCAAGCAATTGCTATGAGCCCTATCTTTCGACGCCCGAGACGGATTATAGGGACAAATTCTATTTTGACATGGACTTTCTAACAACATCCAAGGATCAGGCCGATTGGCTTCGAATATTCAGGGATGTTATTTGGTATGAAGAAGCCATATATTACATCGAAGCAACGCATCGGGTAAAAAATCGGGCTACCCTTGACCGGATTGGAAGCCCTACGACGACTTTCGCCAGTTGTGACTTGAATGCAATTAAGTCTAAAGTCGGCAACTATGATACCGATCACTACGACACGTATCTTGAGTTTACGCGGTCGGGTACGACGGCAACGCCCGTGCCTCACGGCGCACATGCTCTCGGGCGATTTTCATTGCAATTAATCCGATCTATAGTAGAGACGCAGGATCTTGGGCCTAACCCAAGGTTTGATTTTTTCGACGATGGAACTGTGCAGTTCTTTCGTGTACAGAACAAAAAGGGCTTTCTGTATTATGATTTCTCCGACAATCCTAAAATTCTCTAGAAACAATAGTGACCGAATGGACCTCTCTTTACCTGACCCCCATTAAAATACTGGTCATAGCCACATGCTTCCACGCTGTGGCTTTTTTGCGTAGAAATACCCGGCATCATACCCTGTTATTCCTGATTTTGCTGGTAGACAGCGTAAATGAACTCCTGACTTCCACGCTCAACTTATTAGGCCTTTCGAAACACCCGGTATTGGATATTAATTTTATCCTCCACAACCTTCTTTGGATGTGGCTGTTGTCGAAATTATCGCGTAACCCACTCATCGCCCGATATATGCTGGTCGTATTTCTACTGATCGCGGCCGCCAACCTATCGTTCTTTGAAGGAACGACCGAATTTAATTTCGTGACGATAATCGTAGGCGGACTCTTCTATATCCTGCTCTTTACCCTTGAAAATTACCGTCGACTACAAGAGGAGGATTACGCCTTCTTTTTCTCCAATCACTATCTGTTACTGTTTGCTCCGGTTGTGTTTTTTTTCAGTTACGGCGTGCTGCTGTCCTTCCGCTCCCATTT
>DATGXZ010000016.1:0-7764 GCA_035298445.1 Flavobacterium sp. | reverse complement strand
GTGTATCAATATTGTCCTGTCGCCAGCAGCACTAAGGTACAGGCGACCTCCGGAACGATGCCGTTTTCGCGCAGGATAGACATAAGTGCGGGGTTCTCGGTGCCCGGATTGAACACCACCCGTTTCGGGTGCAGCGACAGGATGTAGTCGTAATACGGTTCCTGGTTTTTCGGATTGAGGTAAAGCGTAACGGTATCGACGTCTGTGAACGATGCCGGTGCGCGAAGGATGTCGACACCTGCCACACGTCCTTCCCTCAGACCGACCGCCACCACGGGATGTCCCTGCCGCACCAGGCTGTTCAACGCACGATACGAATAGCGATCCGGGTTCTCGGAAGCGCCTAATATGAGGGTTTTCTTGGCTGTCATATAGTAAAGGTAGGGAATTAGGAATTAGGAGTTAGGAATTAGGGGTTAGGAGTCAGTGGTCAGTAGTCGGTGGTTGGTGGTGGGTGGTGGGTGGGTGGTCGTTGGTCGTTGGTGTCGGGACTTCTAATCTTTCGGACTTTCCGACTTTCCGACTTTTGACTTTTGACTTCCCAATCCAACACTAAAACCTTAAAGGTTGAAGTAAGCCCTCCTCGTTCTTCCGATCTTCCGAACTTCCCATCTTCCGAACTCCTGACTTTCGACTTTCGACTTTCAGACTTTCCACTTAATTACCTATCTTTAATATATCCCTAACGATATCCGGCGACACGCCGAACTACCTTTGCAAAAAAAATGGACGTTTTTATCTATCTCTTCGCTGCGCTTTTCTCTGTTTTGAACCCTATCGGGACGGTGCCTATTTTCGTTGGGCTTACCCAGAACGACAGCAAGGCCGAGCGCTCGCGGATTTCGCTATGGACCGCCATCGACGTCGCCATCATCCTTATCATCGCCTTTTTTGCCGGCAAATATGTGCTCACGTTCTTCGGGATCAGTATCGAGGCGCTGCGCATTGCGGGCGGACTCATGATCCTAAGTTCCGGATTTTCGCTTTTGTCGGGGAAATTCAGCCGCAGGCGTGGTATCAATAAAGAGGTGGAAGAGGACGTACAGCGTCGCAATGACATTGCGCTTACACCACTGGCGATGCCAATGCTCGCCGGCCCGGGGTCGATTTCGCTTTTGATCGCCTACTACCAAGAGCACCATGATACCCGCGACGCCCTGTGGTCAATCGGCGCTATTTTGGCCGTGGCACTCGTCATTTTCGTGATGCTGCGCAGCGCGCATTATTTGTCGCGGATACTGGGTGCCTCCGGTATCGTTGCCATCTCCCGCATCGTGGGCTTCATTGTGGTCGCTATCGGTATACAATACATCACCAGCGCTATCGTCAGCATTATTAAAGACAACTTCCCCGGCTGATTCGCTTCCATCCGAAAAATAAAAGCCGGCAATACGCCGGCTTCCTTATTTTATCGCTAGGGTAAACGTCCAACCACCCTCAACCATCAACCATGAACTATGAACCATGAACCCTCAACCCTCAACCATTCTTCGGCAAAAACACCTCCGCCATCATGCAACGGGCGCTGCCACCACCACAGGCTTCAATGGTATCAAGACTTGAACTCAGGATGGTCGCGTGTTTTTCAAGCTGTGCGATCTGCGAAGCGGTCAGGCTTTTGTGGGCGGCTGCGCTCATGACCACGAACCGCTTACCTCCCATTCCGGCTACTACCAGCATATTGCCCGCAAAGCTGTTGACCTGGTCTTCGGTGATCAGGATAATGTCTTTTCCGTCTTCCTTCAGGCTCTCGAGCACCTGTTTGCGCTCTTGTTTGTCGTCGATGCAGTCGGCACACAGCACGGCGAAGTCTTCGCCCAGGCACATCATCACATTAGTATGGTAAATGAGCTTGCGCTCTTCATCTACGGTTTGGTAGGCTTCGAAGATAATCGGGCGCAGGTCGAAATCCTCACAGAATTCAATCACCAGTTCCTCATCGGCGCGGGGTGACAGGGCGCAATAGGCCTTTCCGTTGGCGCGGTCGAGCAACAGGCTGCCGGTACCTTCGAGGAAGAAGCCATCGTCTTCCGCTTCGGTATAATCCATGATGTTGTCGATGCGAAAACCACGTTCCTCCAGCACATCGAGTATGTCCTCACGGCGTTCCGAGCGGCGGTTCTCGGCGAACATCGGATACAAGGCTACGTCGCCGTTCTCATGAAAGGAAATCCAGTTGTTCGGAAAAATCGAGTCGGGCGTATCCGGCACCTTCGTATCGTGCACCACCACCACATTCACACCCGCTGACCGCAGTTTGCCCACAAAGGCATCAAACTCCTCCTGGGCACGGCCGTTCACCGTTTCGGGTGACAGTCCATCGAGCACTTTTTGGTAATAATTGTTTACAGCGGTCTGTTCGTTCATCCGGAAAGCGACCGGGCGGATCATCAGAATGGTATCCGTGATTTGTTTCATGGGTACGTAGGCAATTATACCTGCAAGGTAAAAATTTTCCGTTTCGGTTGCGTGTTTTTTTTGAGTAGGCAGTCGCAGTAGGCAGTGGGCAGTCGCAGTGGGCAGTCGCAGTGGGCAGTAGGCAGTGGGCAGTCCCAGTTGGTAGTGGAATGCCGTTACTTGAATATCCTTCGTTATAAGTTACTTACTTGGGCTGCATCGTCCTTCCGAGCGCAGCGAAGGAATCCCGTTTATTGACAATGCCCCCTATTTGAACCTCCCGTCGTTACACAAAACGTACCTATTCGGCTATCGTTCTTCCGAGCGGAGTAAAGGGAGGGGCGTGCCGGCGCCTACTGCCTACTGCCACCGCCCACTGCTTACTGAACAAGGCGCCGTCGGGCTATCCGCTTTAGTCCTCGCCGATTTCGTACCTCATCGGCTGTGGGCTGCCGCTCCTATCCCTCACGCAACTACTAAACGGAGGGTATGACTTTCATAGGTTAATCGCGTATCAACGGAAGCGTTGAACAACGCAGCAGGCCTTCCTGCTTGGCAATCTCGGCATACGGAATTTCCTCTACCGTGATGCCCTTTGACCGCAGCCAGGTGTTGAGTCGAGTGAAATTTCGTTCTGATACTACCACGTCAGGTGCGATCGAGAATATATTCGAGTTCATGTGGTACATCTCGTCGCGGGTGATATGGAAGAGGTTGTCAACACCAAAGAAATCACGAAGGAACTCGTAGTCTTTCACGTCGCGGAAACCGTCTTTGTATATAATCGCCTTGTCGGTGCCGACCGGTTGGAAACAGCAATCGAGGTGCAGCGCATTGTCTCGGGCCTCGACGGTCGATTTGACGAGGTCGAACGCCATTACCTTTTTGTGCGGGAAAAGGTTTTTTATAAACTCGACGCCTTTCAGGTTGGTGCGAGCCGTTTTGATGTTTGAGTAATCGGCGCCTTTATAGGTCCCGATGAAGATATAGTCGTTCCACACGATGACGTCGCCCCCCTCGATATGGATATCCTGGTCGGCGATGTGCACGAACTTTGCCGGATCAATCTGGTCGACCACATGCCGGATCGCGGGGAACTCTTTGATGCGATCGGGTAATATATTCGATTCGATAAACACGTCGTCGATGACAAACGCAATGTCGCGGGTGAAGATCTGGTTTTCGTTTTCCACCACTTCCGGGCGGTACACCGTCACGTCATATTTCTCGAAAACTGCCCGGAACGCCTCCATTTCTGCCACCATATCGGCCTCAACGGGATAGGTACCGGCCTTGATATGCTCAAGCGATTTTGGGTCATAGGCCTCTTCGGCTTTGGGTGTCGGGCCGTTGCTCACGGCGGTTCCGAGCACGACGGCGCGCAATCGGGAGGTCTCGTTTTTGACGTTCAGGGAAAGCATGGGGTTATTCGGTTGGTATTGGCAAAGATAGGAAAAGGGCTTTGAAATTGAAGAATTGTTTGATTATGGGAGGATAAATTGAGGATTAAGTAATTGAGTCGAAAGTGAGAAGTCGAAAGTCGAAAGTCGAAAGTTCGGGAGTTCGGGAGATCGGGAGATCGGAAGTGATACGCACTAAGGTCTAGGGTGGCGTTGTGGTTGGTGGTTCTTGGTTCATAGTTCAGGGTTCACAATTTGGGGTTGATGAGTCGAAACCTGGGACTTTTACTTCAATAAGGAACTCTGGCTCTGGGATCCTGATACTCGCTTCTCGCTACTTGCTCCTTTAGTCTTGATACTTGCTCCTCACCTAACAAAAAAACCGGCCTTTCGACCGGTTTGTGTAGTGACAACATTCTAAAATCAGCGTTTGATGATTTTGCGGGTTTCGATGGAGTGGTCCATATTTTCCAACCTTATGACGTAAATACCAACCGAAAGATTGGCTAGATCCAAGTCCCAGGTGAGACGTCCAGGTGCTTTTTGGGATAGCACTTCCTTTCCATCCATTGCATACACGGCATAAGACACCAAAGGCAATTTTGAACTGATGGAAATCTTATCGCTAAAAGGGTTGGGATAGATTTCAATTAGCTGTTCGGCTGTATCATATGGTGTTGATTCCCCGTTAGAGCCTAGCTGCCGGTATAGGAATGAACTGGTGCAGGGCTCGATATAGGCGCTGAAATGGGCGTCACCGATAGTTTCAAAATTCTTGTTTAATTCAATAAAGTCACCTGCGTGGTATAGAGCTGAGGAATCCAGGCCAGCATAAATATGGTTATCTGCGAGTATACTCGTTTGTGATTGCTTGTTAGAATATGACATCACCGGGTCGTGAATTACTAACTGTGTCGATGAACAGCAATCGTAGTTTATCGTAGGCCCCGTTTGCATTACTGTCATAGTTCCGGATGCAGGACATGAGAAATTATAGATGGCCGTTACGGTTGTATTAATGGAACCTGTAGAAGAGGGTATGGGAAATTCAAAATTACATACGTTCCCGTTCCAATTCACGTTTGTAGCATCTACGGTAATGCTTCCAACATTAAACCTGAGACTCGAAAGAGTCAAATTGGTCCAGTTATTGGATTCTGGCGCTGTTATTGTACCTCTGAGTGTTGCACCAGCGACGGGACAGGATATATTGTAATTATTGAACTCTATGTTCCCATAACTGTTCGTAGGACAAAGAGCGGAAGAAGGACATCCGATATTATCGATGTAAGCAGTGCCGGTTAGATTATTTGTTATACCCGTTTTCTCGTTAATAATGAATTCTAGCCTGACGGTATGGCTCTCAGAGCTGAACCAAACGCTAGAAGCATCTAACGTCGCACATTGCCATCCTGTATACAAAAATTCATTTGGTGCCGTTCCAACCTTGGTAAATATACAATTGTTTGGCTCTGCCCTAATCTGCAACTCATCGACTATTTCCCCTTTTTCGTTTCGAAGCCGGGCCAAAAATGTCGAAGGTCGGCCTGTTATATCGGTTGGAAACATAAAAACCAGTGAATAGTCGAAACTGACAATTGGCCCTGCAAGTTCCACAGAATGACGTACTAAAGACTGATCGTTAAACTGATATGGATTGGCCATGGTGAGCCGGCCTATTTTAATAGCTCCGTCGCCATCTTTTGTGGTAAAAACATCATGTACACCCGCCGCACTTAGTGTTGGCTCTTCGATACTCGAAACCCTACAGCCGCCATAGGGACAATTATAATCGTCACTAGGGATTGGGGACGTTTGGGGTATCGTCGTGGAAGAGCCATTAACGGTTCTTATTAATTGAAAAGTATATTCCGTACTGATTTGGCTCTCAAGGTTGCAATTTACAGAACTCTGCACTTGCGCCTGAGCCTTGATGAACATCAAGGCTGAGATTATGTATATAACCTGCTTCATTTCTTTGGAGTGGTGTTATATGACTTCATAATTCTCTTTAGCTCCTCTATCTCCTCTTTTTGACCATCTAGCTGCGCCTTTAACTCACTGATTACCTCCGATTGTTGTGCCATCGTCTTCTCCTGCTCAATCACATACAGCGTCAACTCCTCAATCTTCGCCATTTGTTTCGCCTGCATGTCGGCCAGGTCGAGTCCGTCGCAGGCAATCTCGTCGGCTGATGGGATGTTGGGCAGGTGATTTTCAGTTTGGATATAGGCTTCCACTTCTTTAAGCGACGGAAGGTTGTAGTTGTCGTCGAAAACGTAGTCGGCCCAATTGGCAGTTCCTTTGGTTGCGACTTTCACCTTTTCTGTAAGGATGCCTCCTTCAACTAAGAGCTTGTAGTTACTGTTCGGCGTTGGGCTGGTGGTTGGATAACTTTCGGACGATCCGATGAATACCTTACCTTTTCCATAGTCTGTCTGAGCAGTGGTCGTTTTAAAAAAGATATTATTGTTTCCCATTATAATCGTCCTTACTCCGCTACCAACACCTGATTCCGGGGTATCAATCATGCCGTCATTCGTGTAAAGATTTTGTGCATTGATCGTGTAGGGTGTGGCAGGGGCGCCCGTTCCGCTCACGGTAGTGTAGCTACCTGCGGTAATGGATGTTGTACCGCCTCCGCTACCACTGCCACCATCCGGCACTAGAATCACGTCGCCATTTGCGTTTACGGAAAGTACATTGGCACTGGGGTTTGTGACGGGAGCCGAAGTGCTATTAATTCCCCGGAATCGAAGACCCGCCGTACCGTTAAGGCCGGTTCCGATTTCAAGACGATTCTGCGCACGATCATCGTCGCCGAGGCCAATACCAGCAAACCCAACCGAATCAATCACGAGGCGTTCATTACCAGCACCGTCTGCAAGGATAATGCTGTTACTGCTGTTTTTGCCAAAGTCAAAACCGGTTTGGGTAGCTGTAGAAATATCAACCTTTCCCAGATAGGTATTGTTGCTGCCCGTGTTATTGGTACCGGAAAAGGCGCCGAGCATTATATTATTGTTTCCGCTAGTACCTCCAGCCAATTTGCCTATTACAACATTGTTATTACCTGTCGTGGGAACTCCGCCCGTGCCCAGGTAAATGTTTTCGTCACCTGCCACTCCTGAACCGGCTAAATACCCTATAAACACATTCTTGTTACCTGATGTGGTATTAGCTTTTCCTGCTTGATCTCCTACAAGAACATTGGAGACGCCTGCACCATATGCTTCGCCAGCGTAGGAGCCAAGAAACAGATTATTCGAGCCAGAACCTGTGTATGTAAATCCGGCCCGGTAACCCAAAAACATTGAAAAATTGCTGCCCCCGCTGCCGTGACCAGCACCATTTCCTACGAATAAATTGTATGTGCCCGTTGAATTGTTTAATCCGGCATCATGCCCAATCGCGATGTTCTCGATACCCCCAGTGGTATTATTTGTCAACGCAAAGGTTCCAATCGCCACGTTGTAATCACCAGCGTTAGCGCCTTCCATAGCCCTATAGCCCAATGCCACATTCGCTGTTCCGGTTTGGAGGTTTAACATGCTGTTAAGCCCCACACCGGTATTGCCCGTACCTGTACTAAGCGCATTTAAGGAAGACACGCCCACTCCTGTGTTGGAACTTGACGTACAGTTCGGCATAACGCCATTACCTAGGGCGACATTATAGGTCCCGGGGCTAGGCGCGTTCGCGCCTGTGACTGTGTTTGTGTTCGTCTGAGCCTGGCTCGCCGCGGTCATCAGAAGAAAAACGGATAAAACTATTTTTTGTGTTCCCATAAGTTAAAGACTAAAAGATTCATAAATACAGTGTCGTGCTTTAATTACTTCTTATAACCCAACTGTGCCTGGAGTTCGTTTATAACGGCATCCCTTGCCTCCAGTTTGTCGCGGAGCTCAAGCAACATTTTATTTTGCTCAATCACATACAGCGTCAACTCCTCAATCTTCGCCATTTG
>DATGXZ010000015.1:0-26021 GCA_035298445.1 Flavobacterium sp. | reverse complement strand
GGTCATTGGCATTTGCCACATTGTCACCGTCGTCATCGGCCGGCACGAGGGTAAGCTTCACCCAGTTGAGGTTGAAACCACTGTTTACAATCATCAGGCGCAGGTAGTAGCGGCCTTGTGGCAGGTTGGCAAAGGCGGTTTGCGTCGACCAGGTTTGCCATCCGCCCGTTGCCGGAAGTGTGACGGTCTGTATGTCCTGGGTCGTTTCGTTGATCAGTTGCATCTTGATTTGCCCCTGCGCGCTTTCACCCGAATGACGGTACTCGATTTTGTAATTTCCGGCCTCACCGACGTTGACGAGGTAGTCAAGGTAGTCGCCCGCATCGGTATAGCCGATGTTGGAACCGCCCCCCGTGTCGGTTGTGGTTTCAACGGTGAGGCCCGAGTTGAAAAAATAGTTTTCGGCTTCGATCTGACCCGATATCCCCACGATATTGCCCGTTCTGTTCATTACTGACATGTTGGAGAAGGTGCCCAACACGGAAGAGTCGGTGGCGGTCAACAGCGTGCCGGTGTACGTCAATGTAAGGGTATCGGTGGTGTTGACAGGAGTAGCCGGTTTGAGGAGCAGTTGGTTGGGACTTCCGCTCACATATGAAACAGCCGTGAGGGCCACTACATTTCCGTTGACTTTCAGTTGCAGGTTGTTCGTCGTAAGGTTGAGTCCGGTTTGGATGTCTTTGTTGAACCAAAGGCTGATCTTATCACCCAGCACATTCGTTTGTCCCATTACCGCTTTGAATGCGATCGCGGAGGGAGCAGTCGGGTTCTTGAACTCGAAATAGTTGACATTGACGTTCCCCGCGTCGAACCACATTTTTATTTTATTGGTTCCCTGTTTCAGGATGACGCCCGGAAGGGTCACGGTCGCCCAGGTTGTGTAGGAACCTGTGGACGGCAGGTTGATTGATTCGGAGATGACACCTGACGCATTTTCAAAGTGAATCTTGCCCGCTGAGGTTCCCGAATACCGGATGTCGATGTCATAGGCCGTATCGGCGTTGGCATTTAGGGTATAGAGCATCCATTCACCCCCGACGGTATGGCTCACGTGGAAGCCATTTGAAGGTGTATCGTTCGTTTTTTGTACGTCAACACCGTCGTTTCGCATCGCCCACCCTTTGTTCCAGTCGGAAAAGGTGCCGGTATCGACGCGATAATTTGCAATGTCGGTGTCGTAATAGGCCGACTGGTAGCGCCCGAGGTCGTATTCCGATGCAAACACCTTACCGGGTAGCGGGTGGTTTTTGTAAGGAAGGGTCTCTGCGCTTTGCACCTGGCGGAACATCGCATCTTTCACATCATCTTTTATCGTGACGTTCTGCATTTTATAGTTTTCCGCCATCTGCATCATCGTCGCCGTGGCAAAAGCCTGTGAAGGTTGTGTGCCCCCGTTTTGCCAGTAATTGAGCAACACTTGGTAGTCGTCGGTTTTAGTAACATCGGTGATGCCGGCGATGCTTTCAATTTTCTTCATCGGCCAAAACGCCCATCCGATGTTTAGTGACTCAACCAATGAGATCGCATCCGTAAACCAGACATTTGAGTTTTCACCACTTTCGCCCAGCCATAACGGTACGTTGTGTTGCGTCCGAAGGTTTAGGAGGCCCTGTATGGCCCCGACAGTATTGCTGTTCCAGTATTTGTGGAAGCTGAGCGCCATGTTTGAATCCCACAGCGGGAACATGCCGTTGTAGTTGTTGCCCCAGCAGTTCCCTTCAAGGATAATCATGTGGTTGGTATCGACTTCGCGTATGGCGTTCGTTATGGCGATGTAAAGCGCCCGCAGCGGCGCATTGGTGTTTTCTGAACAACCGTTGATATTGCCGCCGCCCGTAAAGTCCCAGTTGGGCTCATTGATGAGGTCGTAGCCGGCGATCCACGGACTGTCCTTATAACGATCAGCGAGCTTCCGCCACAGCGCGACGAGCTTGTCTTTATTGGCCTGGCTTTCCCATAGTGACGGTTTCGAGCTGTCATAGTCGGAAATGGCGGCGTCTTTCCCTTGTCCGCCCGGCGTTGCGTGCATATCCAGTATCAGGTACATGTTATTGGCCGCGCACCAACTCAGCAGGTTATCGGTCATGGTGAAACCTTCATCGAGCCAGGTGTTTTGTCCGGCAACAGGCTCTTGCTCAATCGGAAGCGTGTACAAGTTGTAATGCATGGGTAACCGTATCGAGTTGAAGCCCCACGAGGCCAGTGAATCGATGTCGCGCTTGGTGATACCATTCGCCCGCCAGGCAGCGTAGAAAGCATCGGTATTTGCCTCACCGCAGAGTTGCTGAATTTTTGCGCGTATTTCGTGTTGGGGTCCGGCGAAGGAAGACATTTGGAGCATATAGCCTTCCTGAAGCATCCAGCCGCCCAGGCCGAGGCCCCGCAGCAATAGATTGTTGTTGTTTCCGTCGACGATCGTTTGCCCGCTTTGATGGACAAATTGCGCCTGGGCCACCAGCGGAAGAAGCGCGAGCAGCAGGATAATTTTTTTCATAGTAGTAATTTTTAGTAGACCAGGGTTTGAATCCCGTGTGAGGGTATGGTAACGGTGGTTTTCTCGTTTCCGACAATCAGGTCGTAGGTTACGGTTTTGGCACTTCGGTTCATGACAACGGTGACGAGTTGTCCGTCGGTGTTGCGGAAGGTCGTGCTCAGCAGGCTGCTACGGCTCACGGAGGTCGCTATGCGTTGTGCACCCGGACGGATGAATTTCGAAAAGTGGCCTATGTAATAGTACGAAGGCGTGTAAATCAGTTCTCCAGTTGTCAGATCCGCGTGTACGGGAGCGAAGCAGAAATTAGCCACGTGGTTGGGTCCTCCTTTTTCGTCCAGCAGGATGTTCCAGTCGGTCCAGGCAACGGTGCCATTGTTGAAATCATGGATCATCTGCTCGCCATAGCGTTCGGCATTCGGCCAGTATTGGTAACGGGCCGGATCGAACTTCTCTACGCATCCTTCAGTGAAGATCAGTGCTTTGTCGGGATAGGCTTCGTGCACGGCGGCCACGTTGTCATACATCGGCTCACCTTTTGTCCAGGTTTCATACCAATGGAACCCAAGTCCCCATGCGTATTTGGACGCTTCCGGGTCGCCAAAGATCGTGTTGGCACGTTGTACCATCAGGTCACGATTGTGATCCCATACAATGATTTTTTTGTCTCCCAGTCCTTCTTTTTGCAGCGTCGGACCGAGGTAATTTTTAAGGAAGTCCCGTTCGGCTTCCGCAGAGAAAATACAGGATTCCCATTTCTGCGTGGCCATCGGTTCGTTCTGGATGGAGGTACCCCAAATCGGGATGCCTTCTTTTTCATAGGCCCGTATGAACTTCACATAATAGTTGGCCCAGGCTTGTTGGAAGTCGGGCAGGAGGGTGCCGCCTTTCAGCATGGTGCCGTTTGATTTCATGAAGGCAGGTGGGCTCCACGGACTGCAATACGTCGTGAGGTGCCCTCCGGCGGTGCGAATCGCGTCTTTGATGAGCGGCAGTCGGTATTTGCGATCGTGGTCGATGTTGAACGTGGCGAGGTCTTTGTCGCCTTCTTTCACGTAGGTGTAGCTGCCGCTGGCGAAATCCGAACTGTGAATGGTGGTTCGCAAGAGTGAATACCCGATACCGGTTTCACTATCGTAATAGGCTTTAATGAACTCGGCCTGTTTCGATTTCGACAATTTGCCGTATACCTCTGCGCTGGCATCGGTTATGGCACCGCCAATTCCAAGAAATGTCTGGAAGGATTTGCCGGGATTGACGAATACGCAGGTTTCGGTTTCCAGTGGTTGGCGGGAAGGGGCGAAGGTGCCGCGGTTGGTCAGTGCCAGACGGGTTTTGGTGCTATCGGCAGTCGTGTAAATTGCCACGGTTTTCAATTTTCCGGATGTGGCGGATCCGGCCTGCTGCGCACCCGAACGTCCGCCCACGAGGAGGGCGGCTGTAATCAGGAAAGGCAGTGCGCTGCTTTTTTTCATACTGATATAATATTTTGGGATAGTAGGGAGAGGGCAAAGGAAAAATAGCCCGTATTCAAACGAGTACAGGCTATTTCATACTAACTCAACTAACTTAACCTAATTTGTACGTCGCATTTCGACGTTATCGATACTAACAGAACCGATGTTTTCACCGCCACATTTCACGACGACATACGCCGTGCCTGAGTTCGGGAATGTAACAAAGCGACCGGATGTTTCATTCGCAGCACATTGAACGGCTGAGAAGAGTCCGTCATAAGGCGAACCGCCACAACCTGCCCAGGTGTTGATCTGCATCCGTTTGCCGTCGGCGCTGTAGTCGTTGCCTTGTGTTGGAGCCGTTTGGGAAACATACAATTCGAACCATGTGTTGATCGAACCGCTACCGGTTACGCGCATGTTCACTTCATACGTTTTTCCACCCACAACCTCTACGGCCTGGTAGATACCCTGTTGGTTCCAGCCACCACCCTGCACCGTAGCGCGTTTGTTGGTAGCGTCATATGACCAGGCCGTTCCGCCAGCGCTGATGGTCAGGATGTCGAACTCGTTATAGTCGGCGAGTGTATCGAACTTTCCGCCACGGATCAGGTTTCCGGCAACCGGATCCGGTGTGGCCACCGTCACCGTTTGTTCGGACGTCACCGTCGCGCCACCTACGCCTACCATCGTGTGGGAAATGGTGTAGGTTCCTGCATCGGGAAGGAATAACTCATACGAACTTGAAGCGCTTCGAACATCTCCGGAACCTGCATTCCAGATGTGGGTCAATGTGCCTTTGTTGCTGGCGGCCGTTAGGATAAAGCGGTTGGCTGATCCGTCTTTTGGCGCTACGGTGAAAGACGCGTCGATATCACCGACTGTGGTTCCATTTCCGTCTCCATTTTCGTCTGGCGTACACCCAGTGAACAAGCCCATGGTGCCCAGAATGGCTAATGCTGTAAAAAATTTCAGTTTCATTTTGAACAATGTTTATGGGTTATTAATTATAACCTGGATTTTGTACCAGTTTGGTATTCTGCAATTCCCTTTGTGGGATTGGGAAGACTTCGTTCTTGTCTTGTTGGAAGCCACGGTCCGCAAGAGCTGTTGCAGCTTGTCCGGTACGAACAAGGTCAAACCATCTCCAGCCTTCGCCCGCTAGTTCAAGGCGGCGTTCCTTGTAAATATTCTCCAGCGTCGCGTCTACTTCTCCAAGTCCAACACGAGTTCTGACTGCGGTGAGAAGTGCTTTCGCGCGGGTTGGATTAGTACCCGCATTCACCAATGCCTCCGCTTCCATCAGGTAGGTATCCGCCAAACGGATAGCGTATGTGTTCTGTTGGAAGTTCAACTCGGCATTTCCACCACCTGTCGAAACATCCGACTTGAGCGGCATAAACTTACGGAGGAAGTAGCCCGTGTTCAAATAACCGGCAGTATAGGATGCAGAACCATTGGCTACCAGCGCGTCCATATTGAGAATGGTGGCATTAAAGCGTGGGTCGCCAGTCATGGCATCCACCAGTTTTTGTGTTGGAGGGTTGAAACTCCATCCTCCCCAAAAATCAGGGGCTGATGCATTATTACGGACGTATGAACGCGGCCCGACCATTTGGTTGAAAGAGTTTCCTTCATCAGAAGATGACCCCCAGTTACCCCATCCGGCGTTACTTTGACTGGTGTGGGATATTTCAAGGATGCCTTCCGTATTCCATTTGTTCGATACGACCCATAGGTCAGAGAAGTTCCCCAACAGACGGTACCCATATTGGCTGGTGCCGCCTGGCGTTCCGTTAACGTCGGCAAATTGGGCTGCGGCATCCGACCACTTACTTTGGTACAGATAGACTTTTCCAAGAATCGCTTTTGCAGCGCCCTGTGTCAGCCTGCCGTATTCTGCAGAGCCTACCGTGGGCGGAAGATCTGCTATGGCAGCTTGCATCTCCGACTCAATGAAGGCATAAACCTCTGCAGGATCTGCCTGCACTTGATTGTAGATATCGGCTGACGCCAGCGGCTCAACAATCAGCGGGATGTTGCGGAACAACGTAACCAATTGGAAGTAGTAGTATGCCCGTAGCGCACGTGCCTCGGCTGTAAATCGCACCCGGGCCGCCTCGTCATCTCCAAAATCCGCATTCGGCAACTTCGAAATCAGGATATTAGCCCGGGCAATGCCGGCATAAAAGTCACTCCAAAAGCTGCCTGGAACGGTCGCTTCGTTGATAGAGTAGTTAGAGAATGACTGGATACCGGTTCCGTCGGTGGCACCACCGCCACCCGCGTAGAAGTCATCCGAACCGGCATTCATCATGGCCAGCATATTCTCAAAGCCACCCGACTGCTTGCGCAGTACGTCGTATACCGCGATGAGGCCAGAATAACACTCTGATTCGTTACGGTAGTAGTTTTCCTCGAAGACACTGCCTTCAGGCTTCAGGTCTACGAAGTCTTTGCCGCAACCCGCCAGAAGCGCGATTGCAACGAAAGCGGCAAACCATCTCATTTTTTTAAACGTTTTCATATATGCAGTTTTTTTTAGAATTCAAGATTTACACCCATTAAGAAGCTACGCGCCTGCGGATAGAAACCGCGGTCGATACCAGATACACCTCCCCCGATTTCAGGGTCGAATCCGGTGTATTTAGTGAAAGTAAATAGGTTTTCACTCATGACGTAGATACGTGTGCGTGACAAACCAATTTTGCCAATCACATCAGTTGGGAGCGAATAGCCTAACTGAACTGTTTTCAGACGCAGGTAGTCGCCATCCTCCAGATAGAAATCAGACGGGTTACTGAAGTTACGGTTGGTATCGTTGTCGGTTACCCGTGGGTACGAGTTAGAACTTCCTTCACCCACCCAACGATTCAACGCATTGGTCTGCCAGTTAGCGGTGCCAAGGTCAAGACGTCGGAGCGCATTGTAGATTTTGTTACCCGCCTGGCCCTGTGCGAAAGCGGTCAGGTCGAAGTTTTTATAGCGAATGTCGATAGTGAAACCGAATGTCATATCCGGAAGCGAGCTTCCCAATACGGTGCGGTCGTCGCCATCAATGGTGCCATCACCGTTGATGTCTTTCCAACGGAAGTCGCCCGGTTTGGCGTCGGGCTGGATAGGAGTACCGCCTGGGCCTACATACGAGTCGATTTCCGCTTGGTTTTGGAAGATACCGGCGGTCTTGAAGCCATAGAAAGTACCATAGGACTCTCCGATCATGACACGGGAAACACCGTAAGTTGAGGATTGTACGCCCGCAACGTCATAGAACTCGACGCCTGGTGTAATTGACATCACTTCGTTTTTGATCCAGGAAACGTTGCCGTTGAGGCTTACATCAAAATCACCAATTTTTTTGCGATAGTTTGCCTCTATTTCGAGTCCGTTGTTTCTAATTTCGCCTATGTTGTACAAAGGACGGTCAAGTCCAACGTAGCCAGGTACATCAAGGAATCCGAGGATGCCGGTCGTTTTCTTTTGGAAGAGGTCGACCGTCAGGTTAAGGTTGTTCCAGAGGGTAAGGTCAGCCGCGATGTTTCGGTTCGTTGTTTCTTCCCATTTTAGGTCGGGGTTTGCCGGCCGTACCACGCTATTTCCGATGGTTACGCCACCTCCTGATCCTATCGTGTAGTTGTAGCCACCGCTCACCACCGATGCATAGGAGAAGGCGGATGCGCCACGATCGTTTCCAGATAAACCATAACTCGCCCGGAGTTTCAGATTGGTAACTACATCGTTAGTTGGCCAAAAGTCTTCCTTACTCGCAACCCATCCTACGGAGAGGGATGGGAAATTGGCAAACTTGTTGTTGCGGCCAAAGAAAGTCGAACCGTCACGACGAATAAAGGCCTGTAAAAGGTATTTTTCTTTGTAGTCGTAGGTCAAACGGGCGAAGTACGAGGCCGTTTTGGTGTCTGCTCCCGTGTAGGCATACGTAGTCTGGTCTTCGGTTGGCACAGAGAAATTGAACGAGGCATCACGCCAGTCGTTCGTTGGCAGGTCAAAGTACGTGGTTCCTTGCCCTTCTTCACCGTCCTGTACGTAGGCACCTTGCCCTACCAATGCAGAAAACGTATGGTCACCTACCTTTTTGTCGTATGAAATTGTGTTTTCAACGCTCCAGAAGAAGTTGGAGTTTTTACTACGGAATAAATTATTCCGTTGTGTCTGCAGAATAGTACTAAGGTAGTGCATAGGCGTAAAGCCATAACTTCCGTAATATGCTTTTTTACCGACGAGGTTGGTGCGCACTTTAAGGCCCTTTATCGGCTCTACTTCAAAATAGCCATTGCCAATAAAGTTATCGGCATAACCATAGTGCCCGAGACGAATGTTTTGGTAGGCCATTGGGTTACTGATTTCGTTCCCTACGTAAGGCGAAATCCCGTAAAAGAGGCCGTCTTCGTTTTTGATGGCATAGGGCTGGTTGGAGTAAGGTGGAGTAGCAGCGACTGCCGGGTCGGTAATCACCACAGGCGTAATCGGATCGAGGTTGATGGCCGACGCAAGCGGCCCACCGAATTCACTGTTTGTATTACCGATACCGATAGTTTTCTCGTTACTGTATGTAAAAGTCTGACCGAATCGGATATAATCGTTGATTTTGTGATCAGAGTTCAGGCGGAAGGTTTTGCGGTTGTAGTTCGAAATACGCGGTGTTACGATACCTTCCTGGTCGATAAGACTGAAAGAAGCGTAGTACGTTGATTTGTCATTTCCGCCGCTGATGCTCAGGTCGTGAGAGACGCGCGAGGCGGTTTGGAAGATTTGATCTTGCCAATCAGTTCCTGTACCGTAAGAAGTGGGGTTAGGAAAAGGCACGGCCGACGGGCTTCCACCAGCATTAACAAATGCCTCGTTCCGCAAGGTGGCGTATTCTGTTGCATTCAACAGACCCACTTTACGCGCTGCGTTCTGGAATCCGGTGAAGCCATTGTAGGCTACTTTCATTTTACCGGACTTGCCCTTCTTCGTGGTGATAAGGATAACACCACCCGCTGCCCGTGTTCCATAGACGGAGGCTGAAGCGTCTTTCAATACTTCAATTGACTCAATGTCATATTGGTTGATGAATGCCACTCCGGACTGCTCCGTAAGAATACCGTCTACTACATAAATTGGATCATTGTTGTTAAGAGTAGTGACACCTCTAATTCGAACGGTCGCAGATGAACCTGGCTGTCCGGCATTCGCCGCTACGTACACACCGGCAGTGCGTCCTTGCAAGGACTGCTCAATTCGTGTGACGGGTTGTTTTGCGAGGTCCTGGCCTTTCACCTTGGAAATCGCACCCGTTACCACACTCTTTTTCTGGGTGCCGTAACCGATTACCACCACCTCATTGAGGCTTTCGGTTTCGGGCATCAGTTGAACGTTGATGCTACTACGGTCGAGGATTGTTTCTTCTTTCGCCTGATAACCTACAAAAGAAAAAACAAGAGTGGCGTTGGCATCCGCCGTAATCTGGAATTTACCGTCCAGATCGGTCGATGTACCGTTTGTGGAGCCTTTCACCACCACACTGGCACTTGGGATGGGCATCCCGGTTTCGTCTATCACCGTTCCTGATACCGTCACGCTCTGACTGAACGCCACCATCGAGAACAATGAAAAACAAAATACAAGTAGTTTTGTCAATTTCATATTTCTGAAATTTTGGGTTGGTTAATTATTGATTTGACGCAATAATACTATCTATTTTAGAAACCTCGCATGCAGTTTTCTTTACAAAAACACATCACCAGATTTATTTTTGCTTTACAAAAACACATCAAACAAATTTTAAATTATTCATATACAGTTATTTATTTTTGAATTTTATATGTTAGCTAAAAGTTAATGCTTCGTTTTTAACCCTACAGTCGTACTTTTAGGATGAATTCGGATTTTAAGGGTTTTTTGCGCTTCGATCTGCTGATGACCGAAAACGTTTGAACCACCATGTATTCGTTAAAAATTTGAGATTTTGATAAGTATTTATCGGTATACGATTACCAAATGTGCTACGCTTGTAGCGTTTTTACTGCTTTTTCAAACGTTTGCGGAAGCGCAAATCAAGTCGATTGGCCTACCTGAAATACGGAATTACCGAAAATCGGAGTACGGAGGGGCCACTCAGAACTGGTGCGCCGACCAAGACGGAAATGGTAATCTCTACTTTGCCAACAATAATGGATTACTTCAGTTCGATGGCTCATCGTGGACGCTTTACCCGCTTCCCGAACGTCCCGCTGTCCGGTCATTGAAGGTCGGGAAGAACAATCGTATATATGTAGGAGGCTACAACGAGTTCGGGTATTTTGCAGCGGGCACGAACGGAAAGCTTAGCTATCATTCATTGTCAAAGCGATTGGCCAAGGAATCGCGCGATTTGATTGACTTTATCTGGAAGATACACACCTCGGGTGATGAAGTGATCTTTCAGGCGTTCACCTCTATCTATAGCTACAAGGAGGATAAACTAAGTGTAGTTGACGCGCCCGAGCGATTCCAGTTTTCGTTTATGGTGGAAGCGCAGTTGTATGTGCAGGATATGAAAAATGGCCTTATGCGGTATCGTGAAGGACGGCTGTCGGTTCTTCCCGGCACGACCGATCTCAATAACACGGAGGTCTGGGGTATTTTTCAAATTGGGGGCGAACAGCTTCTCATAACTACCATTGACAAGGGTCTTTTCATCTACCAGGGCGGACGTTTGCGCCCGTGGGCAACCGAGGCCAATGACTTTATGCGTCGCAATAGCTGCTTGGGCGGCGCAGCGATTGGTGACCGATTTATCGCCTTGAACTCGGTTTCAGATGGCGTTATTGTGGTAGATTACGACGGCCATATTATACAACACATCAATAGGAAGAAGGGGCTTCAGAACAATACCATCCTGGGCTCGTTTGTCGATTCGGCTGATAACCTTTGGTTGGCTCTTGACAACGGTGTGGCGTTTGTCAACGAGAATTCTCCCTTTACGTTTTTTGGCTTCAGTTATGAACTCAGTTCGGTCTATGCGTCTGTTATACATGATGGGCGCCTATACGTAGCGACCAATCGCGGCGTCTATGTGCACGACTGGAGCATCCCGTTCCGGCAGGATACATTCGAGTTGGTAGAGGGCACTACCGGGCAAGCGTGGAGCCTCACCGTTTTAGAAGGGGAGTTGTTATGCGGACACAACCGCGGTGCGCTGGTGTTGAAGGGCAATCGGGTCGTAAGGGTGATGGATTCAAAGGGCTATTGGTGCTTTAGAAAGGTTCCGTCGCGTCCCAACATCATGATGGGTGCTAATTACAGTGGGTTCGGTATTTTCGAACGTACCCCATCCGGGTGGAAGCTGGTGAACCAGGTCGTCGGTTTTGATAAGTCGACGGGCACTTTTGAAATGGATGACCGCTTTGCCTGGTTCCAGAAGGACGGGCAGTTGTTTCAGACGCAACTTTCAGCGGATCTAAGCCGGTTTAAGTCCATAAAGGTCTATAAGTCACTTTCTTCGAAAGACAAAGGTATCGGTGGCGTCCAGGCCATTGGGGGAAAGATCTATTTTCACGTGAACAATCATTTTTATACCTATTCGCGGCAGGAGGATGCCTTCCGACCCGAGCAGTATTATACCGGTATCTTTTCGAAAGTACCGCCCACCCGCAGCATATTTGAGGACGCGGAAGGTAACATTTGGTACATACACGGAGAATCAATTGGCGCTTTTATGCGGAGTGGCGCCGGCTATGCCCACGTAAGTGAACCATTCTCTAACCTGAAAGGTGAACTTGTGGCCAATTATGAAAATGTCTACACGTCGGGCCCAAGAAATATTTTCATTGGATTGGCGGAGGGGCTGGTGCATTACGATCCAGGCCTGCGACGGAATTTCGATAACCGAACCGCGGCCTACGTTCGAAGTTTTAGTTTTGGGGACGAGGTGCATATTTTCGGAAACGGAGCGAAGCGCTCGCAAGAATACGATTTGTCATACGATCAAAACAACGTAAAGTTTACCTTTTCGGCACCCATTTATGAGGGTCGTGAAAATGTAATGTTCTCGTATAAACTGGAAGGATTTGATAGCAAATGGAGTCCGTGGTCACGCGGTTCTGTAAAGGAATACACGAACCTACACGAAGGGGACTACCGAATGCTGGTGAGGGTACGCAACAGCTTCGGCGTTGTTTCCGCTACCACGGCACTTCCGTTTCATGTGGCGCCGCCTTTGTACCGGCATCCATTGGCCTATGTAGTATATATCATCCTGGCGGTACTGGCGTTCTACTATATCCGTATTCGAATATCAGCTCACATTCGCCGAAACAAGTATTACGAAACGCTGGAGCAGCGACGCCTTTACCTCGAAAAAGAGGCCCGGATTCGCCAGGAGCAATATGAGTTGGAGAAAGAGATTGAACGACTGAAAAACGAACGGCTTCGGATCAGTTTGCTCACGAAAGACAAAGAGCTGGTCAACAACTCGCTCCAGGTGGTGAAGAAGAACAAAATACTTAACGGCATTATCCAGAAGATCAAAGATATCGATGCCGAACGATTGGACGAAGGTGCCCGGTCACAAATCAGTCGTATCCATAAGAGCATTACCAAAGAGGTGAGTGCAGACAAGAGTTGGAAAGACCTTGAAAAGCACATCCGCAACGTGCATTTCGACTTTTTAAAACGCCTGAAAGAACAGTTTCCGACCATTTCACCCCGCGAACTCGATCTTGCCACCTATCTTTTGATGAACATGTCGACCAAGGAGATAGCAGAGGTCATGAATATCTCGCAGGGAGGGGTTGAACTGGCCCGTTATCGCCTGCGCAAAAAGCTGGGGTTAACCAAGAAAGAAAACCTGGTAGGTTTCCTGATGAGTATTTAAAGGATATCCATCAAACGTTCGAGTGCCATCCCACGGGAGCCTTTTATTAACAGGGTAGCATTTGTTGGTGTGTGCTTTTGGATATGCGCGGCAGCCGAATCGAAGTCGGCAAAAAAGGTTTGTCCGGATGCCTGTTCCCGATGCTCGAAGAAACTCTTGCCGATAAACAGCGCCGGTATACCCAATTCGCGGGTCAGCGAAACAATCTCCAGATGCTCCTGGCGGCTTTCGTTTCCTAGTTCAAACATATCGCCCAGTACCGCATATTTCGTTTTCTTATTAAGAGCCGAAAGGTTGCGCAACGCTTCGCGCATGCTGCTCGGATTGGCGTTGTAGGCATCGAGTATGATGTCGTTCGAACCCTTCTTTACAATCTGTGATCGGTTGTTAGAGGGTACATATCCTTCGATTCCGGCCTTTATCAATGTATCGGGAATATCAAAATGGCGACCGATGACGATGGCGGCATGTATATTGGAAGCATTGTATAAACCGATAAGATGCGAGCGGATTTCAGTGGCGCCATAAGACGTAACAACAAAAGGGTCGGCAACGGGCGCATGAAATACCACGTCGGCCTCCGGCACATCGGTTCCAAACGTAATGCGCCGTAGATGGGTGGATTTTTCGCGCTGGATAGGGTCGTCGAGGTTGATGATAGCGGTCTTCTGCCCTTTGCCCAGGTAGTCATACAATTCGCTTTTTCCTTTGATGACGCCCTCAAAGCCTCCGAAGCCCTCTAAATGGGCCTTGCCGAAATTCGTGATGTATCCGTAATCGGGTGTGGCAATCGAGCACAGGAACGCAATCTCTTTTTGGTGGTTGGCGCCCATTTCTACAATCCCGATTTCAGTGTCTTCTGAAAAGGAGAGGAGGGTGAGGGGCACCCCAATGTGGTTGTTCAGGTTGCCAACGGTGGCATGTGCGTTATACTGTTGTTTCAGCACAGCATGGATTAGCTCTTTCGTAGTAGTCTTCCCATTGCTTCCCGTCAGTGCGATAATCGGTATATTCAGATAGTTCCGGTGATAGGCTGCAAGTTCCTGTAAGGCGCTAAGGGCATCTTCTACCAGCAGGGTACGATGGCCTGTTTGGTAAGCCGGGTTATCTATGACAGCATACGAAGCGCCTTTTGAAAGGGCATCATTTGCAAACGTATTGGCATCGAAGTTAGCTCCTTTCAAAGCAAAGAACATAGAGCCGTCGCCGATCTTCCGGGTGTCGGTGGATATGCCGTTACAATCCAGGAAAAGGCGGTGTAATTCTTGTATTTCCATAAGAGAAACAAAAATAAAAAAAAGGGCTGTCTACTTTCAGACAGCCCTTGTTATATTTTCGGAAAACGCGATTAGTTGCGAGCCCGTTTCTTTTTATCCGATTTTGGACCTACACGTGACATTGCGCAACGGAAGCCAATGTAGTCGGTTGCCATGTCCTGAGGGAAGAACCTTCTTTGAGCCGGGTCAAGCCAGTAGGCACGGTCTCTCCATGAACCTCCTTTGTAAACACGTGCATCATCATTTACCAATGTCGTACGCTTGTTTGACTTGTCGTACTTACGCTCCATTTGGTTCAGACTGTCAACAGATACGTTGTGAAGCGGAGAGTCGTACATACGCTTGGTATCTACTTCTTTTTTCACGTCTTCTTCGCTGTTGCCGTAGTCATAGTAACGGGTAGATTGCTTGTCGCCATCACGGTAGTTACGGTTGTCGCTACGGTCAAAGTTCTGACGGAGGTAGGTTTCTTTCTCATCTACCGGAACCTGTGCGATTTGGCCTGGGAAGTCACGTGCCATCACACGTCCGTTACTGATTGTATCGTATTTGATAGTTTCTGTAGTAACCAACTCGATTTGCCCGTCTTCACCGATTTTGTTCTTGGTGTATACGTTACCACGGTAGTAGTTGAAGTCGTTTGCTTCGTCGTCAACGATTGGACGGTAAACGTCGGCTACCCACTCGGCTACGTTACCGGCCATGTCATAAAGACCGAAGTCGTTTGGTGGATATTGCTTCACAGCATTCGTGATATCAGCTCCGTCATCTGACCAACCCGCGATTCCGCCGTAGTCACCTTTACCTTGTTTGAAGTTGGCCAACTGGTCGCCACGGTAAGCGCGTTTACCACTACGGGTATAAGCACCACGCCATGGATATTTCTTCTGGCCTTTGTAATTGTTGTATTCACGGTTCCCTACGTCAGAAGCAGCCGCATATTCCCACTCCGCTTCGGTTGGGAGACGGTATTCAGGATTGATAAGTCCGGAACTTCTTTGGGCGTAAATATTGGTCGCTTCCTTCGTTTCAGAGCCGCCGTCTTTTCCTTTCACGGTAGTCGGCTTCGCTTTGCCATTACGACCTTTCAATACGATTTCCTCATTTCCGCCAAACGCTTTGGTTGGGGCATTGAGATAGGTCTCTGTGCTGAAAGTGGCACTAGCTTCGACATTTTGGGTTTTGGCATCGCGCTTCAGGTAGCCTTCGCGCTCGAGAACCGCCTCATTGACGCGGTCCGTACGCCACTTGGCGAACTCCGTAGCCTGGATCCAGTTTACACCTACCACCGGATAGTTGGCATACGCCGGGTGGTGCAGGTAGTTATTGGTCATGGTTTCGTTGTAGCCCAAACGGTTACGCCATACAAGTGTATCCGGCAATACGCCGTCATAGATGTTCTTGTAGTTCTCGTCTGTCGGTGGGAATACTTTCTTGATCCAGAACAGGTATTCCGCGTACATAGCATTCGTTACCTCCGTTTCATCCATGTAAAACGACTGGACGTGCTGTTGCGTCGGTGAATTGTTCCAGTCGTGCATTACGTCGTCCTGGACCTTACCCATCGTGAAGGTACCACCTTCCACCAGGACGAGTCCCGGAGCCGGTGCTTGCTTCTTATAACGGGTATTCAACTGAAAGCCGCCTTTCTTGTCGTTAATTTTCCAGCCCGTAGCGCTTGAAACGTTCGAGCCCCCCTTCTTGCTGCAGGCGGTAAAACCGAGTACCAATGCCGCTGTGAGCATCAGTTTCATTGCCGTTTGCATGTGTACTTTCATGTGTTAACAGGTACTAAATTTTCGTGGCGCAATATAACAATAACCGTTTAGATTGCAACAACTTTTTTTATTTAATCACGAATCCTTCCGTTTTTGTCAGGATACGCAAACTGAAACGCATTTTTCGCTGCATTATTGTCAAATGCCGTTTTCAAATGAATTATTTTTACGCCTGTAATAAAAGTACACACGCTGCGTTACGTACTCTGATGAAGAAATTACTGTTACATTGCCTTTTGTTCTTTTGCGTCCTGTCAAATGCCCAGATCAAAGGAAGCCAGGTAGTGCAGTGGAAAGCCATTGCGCCGTCCGGCCCGGGAGAGACAGCGCTTCGTTTGCCGCAATTCCAGGCCCAGCATATGATCGTCGACGGACGTACACTCCGGTTCGGCCTGTCGGTGCCGGTGCGCCAGGCGGTGAACGAATCGTCGTTGCGCCTTACCGAGATTGATTTCGAAAGCATCGGCCGTGACGCACTGGGTGATCTCGACCCGGCTGCGCTACCCGCTGACTGGAGCGCCACGCTGACGAATTCGAATGCGCGGGGCGTCATGACGGCGGTGTTAGTAGTAACACCTATTATAAAGGATGCCGCCGGATTCAAGCGGCTTCGTTCGTTTTCATACGAAGCGTCCGCCGCACCTCCTGCTTTTTCAACGGCCCGCGACCGTTTCTCACCGGCTAATTCGGTGTTGACATCGGGTGAATGGTACCGTTTCTATGTGGAGAAGTCGGGCGTCTATCGTATTTCCAAGAGTTTCCTGCAGTCGCTGGGGATGAAATTGGGTTCAGTAAATCCGCAGAACATCAAGGTTTATGGCAATGGAGGGCGCATGTTGCCACTCAGTAATGCGGTCGATTATCCGGTCGATCTTACCGAAAATGCGATCTATGTCAAGGGTGGCGAAGACGGCTCTTTCGACAGCGAAGATTACATTTTGTTGTATGCGGAAGGCGTCGATAACTGGAGCCAGGAGAATCTCTCGCATAACAACCTTTACGCCGATAAGTCCTATTATTATGTAACCGTCTCGGGTGGCGCAGGCAAGCGCATACAACCGATGCCGGATCTCTCTGGTTCTACTGAGCCCATAACCGTCATTACAGAAGTCGACGACTACCATTTTCATGAGGTAGACAAGACGAATATTGCCCGAATGGGTCGCCGTTGGTTCGGTGAGGATTTTGCCATCGATAACGAGCAGGCTTTTGATTTCGAACTACCCGATTTCGTGCCGGGAAGCCAGGTAAATGTTACCGTTACCGCCGCTGCCGCCGCGTTTACCAATACATCTTTCTCGATCAAGGCAAATGGCGCTGATTTAGGTGCTATATCGCTGTTGTCACTGAATACCATCGGCACGGAGGCGGCAGACGGATTGTTGAACGCGAATGTTCCCGCCGCCGCTGATGTGGAAATAGCGGTCACCTACGACAACAATGGTGTGCCGGGTTCAAAAGCCTACCTCGATTATATCATCCTTCGTTCGAAACGGCAGTTGAAAGGGAATGGTAAACAGTTCCGGTTCCGGTATAATGCCGCTGCAACGACCGATGGTATCGGACAGTTCCAGGTAACTAACGCCACCTCAATTTCGGAGGTGTGGGATATAACGGATATCTTCAATGTTACGACCGCGGTCAATGACGGACAGGCGGCATTTTCCTTCCTGTCACCCCTGGGGGAAGTTCGTGAGTATATCACTGTTTCCCCTCAGGATTACCTCTCCCCTAAAAAGGACAGTCAGTCGAAAGTGGCGAACCAAAACCTAAAAGGCACCATTTTTCAGGATAACGGTGAATTTCGCGACATCGATTACCTGATCATCACACCTAAGCTTTTCGCGGGGGAAGCCGAGCGATTGGCTGCGTTCCATCGTACGTACTCCGGACTCAACGTCAAGGTAGTGAACGTCGAGTCGATCTATCCGGAGTTTTCATCCGGAAAGCAGGATATTGGTGCTATTCGCAACTTTATCCGCTACGTCTATAAGAATGCGTCATCTGATGCCAAACGCGTACGGTATGTTAACCTGTTTGGCGATGCGTCCTTCGATTTTAAGAACCGCATTCCGAACAATACGAATTTTATACCTATTTATACTGCTACGAGTTCCTTTTCACTTTCGTCTACCTACATCTCGGATGATTATTTTGTGTTGATGGATGATAATGAAGGAACCATGAATGCGACCAATTCACGCGGACTCGATATCGCGGTCGGAAGGATGCCGGTCGACGATCTCGCAAAGGCACGGGAAATGGTAGATAAAGTCCTGGAATACCACGACGCCAAATCGTATGGGCGTTGGCGGAACAACTTCGTACTGATTTCAGATGACGTCGACGAAGATTGGGAAGCAACCCTCGAGTTTGGACTGGATGAACTGGGCGACGAAATCCATAGCCAGAAACCCTTTGTCAACATTCAGAAGATTCACGCGGATTCGTACGTGCAGGAAAGTTCATCCGGGGGCGAGCGCTACCCAGGCGTGTACCGGGATTTTGTAGAGTCACTCAATCAGGGAGCGCTGGTGTTCAATTACTTCGGGCATGGTGGTGAGGAAGGCCTGGCGTCGGAGCGTATCTTTGATAAGGCGTCGATCACCGAATTGACCAACCGTTACAAGTATCCACTTTTCGTAACGATTACCTGCGAGTTTACCCGCTTCGATAACCCGTTCCGACCGACCGCGGGAGAAGAATTGTTTTGGAAGAACCAGGCGGGAGCCATAGCGCTTGTTACAACGACCAGGCAAATATCCCCTACAACGGGACAAGCCATAAACGAAGCATTTTCGTCCAACCTGTATGGCTACGGCACCAACGATCTTGATTCCATAGCGGAGGCTTTACGACGCTCGAAGTCCAATTACGGAGGCGTCTCTTTGATGGTGTTTTATATCGGAGATCCGGCGTTGCATTTGGCCATCCCCAAACCAAGTATCGTATTGACGCAGGTGAATGATGCGCCCATAACAGGTCCGGTCGACGATTTCAAGGCGCTGAGTCCGATGAAGATATCAGGCGAGGTGCGCGACGAAACGGGTACTACGCTTCTTTCAGATTACAACGGAGAACTTGCCCTGACGGTGTATGACAAAGCCTTGCAAAGCACCACGATCGGAAACGACGGGACTACCAACGGTTCCGGGCTGATTCTGTTGCCTTTTACGAATATAGGCGAAACGCTCTTCCGTGGGAACGCGACTGTCACGGGCGGAAAGTTCGATGTGCGTTTTGTGGTGCCGCGCGACATCCGGATTCCCGTAGACAACGGGCGTATCAGTTTTTACGCTAAAAAAACCGGTCAACTTATAGACCAGACCGGTTATAACATCGACATAAAGGTAGGCGGCATCAATACCAATGCGACAAGCGATGTCACCGGTCCGACGGTTCGCCTGTATATGAACGACGAGAGTTTCGTGAACGGCGGTATTACCAATACGTCGCCAATTTTGCTGGCGATACTGGAAGACGTCAACGGGATCAACACGGTGAGCGGCATTGGCCACGATATCGTGGGGATTCTGGACGGCGACGAAGCGAATCCGTATATCATGAACCAGTACTACGAAGCCGAAGCAGACAATTTTGCAAAAGGGCGCGTACGTTACCCGTTCAAGGATCTTGAACCGGGGCTTCATACGTTGACGTTCAAGGCCTGGGACGTGTATAACAACCCCGTGACGGCAGAAATACAGTTTGTGGTGATAGGGGAGGAAACCCTCGCGTTGAAGAATGTGCTGAACTATCCTAATCCTTTCGTCGACTACACCGAATTCTGGTTCACCCACAACCGTCCCTTCGAACCGCTGGAGGTGCAGGTGCAGGTGATGACGGTAACGGGAAAGGTCGTCTGGACCCAAAACCAGACGGTTACAACCGACGGATTCTTGTCGCGCGACATCAAATGGGACGGCCGTGATGACTTCGGTGATCGCATCGGAAAAGGCGTCTATGTCTATAAATTAACGGTGCGTTCGACCACCTCGGGTAAGCAATCTGAAAAGTTCGAGAAACTTGTAATCCTCTGATAAAGTACTATATTTGTTCCACTAACGTTCTAGATTCGAATGAAAAAAATTGCTAGTTTATTGATCTTCCTCGCTGCGGCACAGCACATTAGTGCGCAGGCGGACAGCAGGGTGATCACCACCGGCGTACCTTTCCTATTGGTTGCGGCCGACGCTCGTTCGGCAGGTTTGGCCGATCAGGGGGTTGCCACTTCCCCGGATGTTTTCTCACAACAATACAACCCCGCCAAGTACGCTTTTTCACTGGATAAGCAAGGCTTTTCCGTAAGCTACACGCCGTATCTGACCGATTTGGTGAACGATATCGCATTGGGACAGGTGACCTATTACAACCGATTCGGTGCGGAGGGACGGAGTGCCTTCGCGGCGAGTCTGCGGTATTTTGGACTTGGGGATATTGAACTCACAGAAGGGCCCGATTCGCCTGTTCGCGTGGTGTCACCAAGTGAATTCGCGCTTGACGGGTCGTATGCCCTGAAGCTCAGCGACCGCTTCTCAATGTCGGTTGCCGGACGTTACATCCGTTCGAATTTGCGTATTCCGGATGGCATCAGTGATGCATCGGCCGCGACGTCTTTCGCAGTGGATATTTCCGGTTATTATCAGTCGGAAGAGCAAGCCTATACCGACTTTAACGGAAGATGGCGGGCCGGATTCAACTTCCAGAACATGGGGCCTAAGATTAGCTATGATTCGGATGATATCAGCACGAACTTCCTGCCGGCGAACATGCGATTGGGAGGGGGCTTCGATTTCATCTTCGACGAATATAATAAAGTAGGCGTTGGAATCGAATTTACGAAGTTACTTGTGCCGACGCCTCCGAAGACGACCGATATGGACGGCGATGGGGACATAGATGACACAGACGTACAGGCGGCTTACGACGATTATCGTAAGATCGGATGGGTAGAAGGGATTTTCAAGTCCTTCGGTGATGCACCGGATGGGATGAGCGAAGAACTAAAAGAGGTGACCTACTCGCTCGGCGCAGAGTATCTCTACCAGGATTCATTCGCCTTCCGTCTCGGCTACTTCAATGAAAACAAAGACAAAGGGGCACGTAAGTTCTTCTCGCTTGGAGCCGGTTTCAAATACAACGTCGTTAAAATCGACGTATCGTATCTCTTCTCGGCGTCAAAAGTGCGGAACCCGCTTGAGAATACACTTCGTTTTTCCCTTACATTCAACTTTGGCGAGAAATACGACGAATACTAGAAAAACCAAAACCGATATCAAGGTCCAAATTCCAGCAATGGGGTTTGGATTTTTTTTCCTTACTACATCATGAAACACATAGACGTTACCGCTCGTTTCGACGTATACGATGCAATCGGCGAGACGCCGACCGATATACAAAACCTGATGGCCCGCGCCGTGGAAGCCCGAAAGGTAGCGTATGCGCCCTATTCGAATTTCCGGGTCGGTGTAGCACTGCTGCTGGATAATGGCCAGGTAGTGATTGGATCGAACCAGGAGAATGCTGCCTATCCGTCCGGACTTTGTGCCGAGCGGGTTGCCGTTTTCCAGTCGGGGGCCGTCTATCCGGATGCCCGTATTCTGAAAATGGCCATCACCGCCGCCTCCGATCACAATCCTACGACCGAGCCGATTCCGCCTTGCGGGGCCTGCCGGCAGTCGATTGCGGAATATGAACTGCGTCACGGACAGGACATCGAAATCTGGTTTATGGGCGAGACGGGCGTGGTGTGTAAATCCGCTTCCCTCAAAAACCTGTTGCCCTTTACCTTTGACCGGAATTTCCTCTGAAAAAAGCCAATCCTAAATTTTCCTCCTATAAGTTAATGTCTTATTTTTGCAATCCGATCTGTCGGAGGCGCAAATTCGTGTGAGGCAACTGGTTTGCAGCCCATAAAATCGAACAAAAAAGTAACGAAGCGAAATGAAAGAAGTAACTAAAGAAGTCTACCTGAAATGGTATGAAGACATGCTGCTGTGGCGGAAGTTCGAAGACAAGCTGGCGGCCCTCTACATCCAACAGAAAGTCAGGGGCTTTCTTCACCTCTACAACGGGCAGGAAGCCGTCCTCGCCGGAGCCTTGCACGCAATGGACCTTTCCAAAGACAAGATGATCACGGCCTACCGGAACCACGTTCAACCCATTGGGATGGGAGTGGATCCACGCCGCGTCATGGCCGAGTTGCTCGGTAAAGTGACCGGAACATCAAAAGGAATGGGCGGATCCATGCACATTTTTTCAAAAGAACACGGCTTTTATGGCGGTCACGGAATCGTAGGGGCACAGATCCCTGTCGGTGCCGGTATCGCGTTTGCCGACAAATATTTCGGAAGCGACGGCGTTACCCTCACCTACTTCGGTGATGGTGCCGCACGCCAGGGTTCCCTGCACGAAGCCTTCAATATGGCCATGCTGTGGAAACTTCCGGTGGTGTTCATCGTCGAAAACAACGGTTATGCCATGGGAACGTCTGTTGAGCGTACGGCCAACCACACCGACGTTTGGAAACTCGGTTTGGGGTATGAAATGCCGTGCGGACCAGTAGACGGCATGAACCCGGTGAAAGTAGCCGAGGCGATGCATGAAGCCATCGACCGCGCCCGCCGCGGAGATGGTCCGACCTTCCTCGAAATGAAAACATACCGCTACCGCGGACACTCGATGTCGGATGCACAATTGTACCGCACGAAAGAAGAGGTGGAGGAATACAAGAAAATCGACCCTATCGTGCAGGTGCTGGATATCATCCGCGAAAAGAAATATGCTACTGAGGCTGAAATCGAAGCCATCGACGAGCGTGTAAAAGACCTCGTGGAAGAATGTGCGACGTTTGCGGAAGAATCGGAATTCCCTCCGATCGAGCAGTTGTACGATGTTGTGTACGAACAGGAAAACTATCCATTTATCCCTCATAAACTCTAAGCAATGGCGACAAAGATTACAATGCCGCGACTGAGCGACACCATGACCGAAGGAACGGTGGCGACCTGGCTGAAAAAAGTTGGGGATAAGGTAAACGAAGGGGATATCCTGGCGGAGATCGAGACCGACAAAGCGACGATGGAGTTTGAGTCGTTCAACTCCGGCACACTCCTCCATATCGGCGTACAGGAAGGTGAAACCGCCCCGGTTGATGCGCTTTTGGCCATCATCGGTAAGGAAGGCGAAGATATATCAGGCCTAATTAACGGAAATGCTCCCGCTGAGGCGGCTCCAGCTCCGGCTGCCGAGAGTGCTCCTGCAGCAGAAGCGCCAGTTGCGGCTGCTCCTGCCCCCGCTCCTGCAAGCACTGAACTTCCCAAGGGTGTAAAGATTGTAACGATGCCGCGTTTGAGCGATACCATGACCGATGGTACGGTCGCCACGTGGCTTAAGAAAATTGGCGATAAAGTAAACGAAGGCGATATCCTGGCTGAAATCGAAACCGATAAGGCGACGATGGAGTTCGAATCGTTCAATGCCGGTACGCTGTTGTACATCGGTGTGCAGGAAGGCGAAACCGCACCCGTTGATTCGGTATTGGCAATCATCGGGCCGGAAGGAACCGATGTTGCCGGTATTGCTGCCTCATATGGCAAAGGTGGCGCTGCCGCTCCGGCTCCCGCGTCGGCTACGGAAGCACCTGCCGCTGCCGCTCCTACCACGACGGAAACGCACGTGGCTGCAGACGGTCGTCGTGTATTCATTTCTCCACTCGCCCGTAAGATGGCGGAGGAGAAGGGAATCGATATTGCGCAAATAAAAGGCACCGGCGAAAATGGTCGTATCGTAAAAAGCGATGTCGAAGCATTCAAGTCTGGAAGCGTAGCCGCGGCACCTGCTGCTGCAGCGCCTGCTCCGACCGAGAAGGCAGCTCCGGCTGTTACGCCGTTTGTGCCTGCTGGACAAGAATATGCCGAAGAGGTCAAAAATTCGCAGATGCGGAAGACCATCGCGCGTCGCCTGAGCGAATCAAAGAATGGCGCGCCACACTACTACCTTACTATTGAGGTGGCAATGGACGAGGCGATGAAGTCACGTACTATAATCAATAACGTGCCCGATACCAAAGTGTCGTTCAATGATATGGTAATCAAGGCGTGTGCGATGGCGTTGAAGAAACATCCACAGGTCAATACCACCTGGAAAGACGACGTCACAATCGTGAACCATCACGTACACATTGGTGTTGCGGTTGCGGTGGAAGACGGGTTGCTCGTACCGGTACTGAAGTTTGCAGACCAAATGACGCTTTCGCAAATCGGAGGTGCTGTAAAAGATATGGCAGGTAAGGCGCGTAACAAGAAATTGCAGCCGGCCGAAATGGAAGGAAGTACCTTCACCGTTTCGAACCTGGGTATGTTTGGTATCACGGAATTCACGTCGATCATCAACCAGCCTAATTCTGCGATTCTTTCAGTAGGCGCGATTATCGAAAAACCGGTCGTGCGCGACGGGCAGATCGTGGTCGGACACACCATGAAAGTGACGTTGGCATGCGATCACCGCACCGTTGACGGCGCTACGGGCGCCCAGTTCCTGCAAACACTTCGGGTGTATCTGGAGAATCCGGTGACTATGTTAGCTTAATAAGCGTCAAACCTATACAATCAATCCCGCTTTCTCAGCGGGATTTTTTTTTAGAGGTTTCGAAAGCCTTCGAGAGCGTTCAGCAGCTGCGCTTTTTTCCGTGATGACACCGGAAGCGTCGTCTGGTCGCTGAGCAATACATAGCCGCCATCGCGGTTGATATAGCTGACCAGGTGGTCGAGGTTGATGATGTGTGAGTGATGTATGCGCTCAAAACCGGTGCCTCCGGCGGCAACGGGCAGTAGTTCTTCAAATTCCTTCAACGGCCTTGCTACCAATAACTTCTTTCCGTTAGTAAAATGGACGCACGTATAGTTACCCTCTGCGTTGCAACGCACAATTGACTGTAGCTCATAGAGATGGATGCCCTGTGAAGTATGCAGCGCGATGCGGCGGTTCTGTTGCGGAAGCGCTTGGTTTCTCAGGAAGTTTTCTATCTGCATACCCAGGTCTGATGATTTCTGGCTTTGAGCCCGTGCAACGGCTTCCTTGAGTTCTGTAGCATCGATGGGCTTAAGGAGGTAGTCAAGTGCGCTGAACCGGATGGCCTTAATCGCGTATTGGCTGTAGGCGGTCGTGAAAATCACCTGCACCTTCTGGCCCCTGCAGGCTTCCAGTATGTCGAAACCGAGTCCGTCGGTGAGTTGTATATCCAGAAATACCAACTCAGGCAGTGCATTTGCCATTAGCGCAATGCCCTCCTGTACCGTACCTGCCGTTCCGACGACAGAGAGCTCCGGGCAGTGCTTCGCAATGTCGGCTTTAAGGGCTGATATGGCCTGTTGTTCGTCTTCGATAATAATAGTTCGCATCTACCAAATGGTTTTAAAGGGAATAATAAGCGTAACAGTAGTGCCGGCAGCTTCACCGTTTTCATCGTAGCGGTCGGTAATCTTGAAAGTGGTTTCACCTGGCGTGACGGCCATTAGTTGTAGTCGCTCGCGCGTAATCTCTATGGCTTTACCATCATGGTCGCGATGGCGGTTTCGGGTGGCAGACGCTACGCGGCCGATGCCGTCATCCTGGACGGTACAAACAAGGTGATCGCCGTCCCGACGAAACGACACTTCGAGCAGGCCTTTCGTTTTTTTCGGTGCCAGTCCGTGGATTATAGCGTTCTCAATGAGCGGCTGCAGCAGCAGGGTAGGAATCGCCACTTCGTCGCGGTTTAGGTCCGGACCCGAATCGATACGATAGTCGAATGCATCCGGGTATCTGATTAACGCCAGGTCAATATAAAGCGTGAGCATCTGTATTTCTGTTGTCAATGCGATCTGTTGTTCCGCATTTTCCAGCAACAGTCGCAACAGTCGCGAGAATTTGGTGATGTAGGTGCCCGCCAAATCGTCGTTTCGTTCTGAATAATACCCTTTGATGGTATTAAGGGCGTTGAAGATAAAATGCGGATTCATTTGCATGAGGAGCACCTTCTGTTCCAGTTCTGCTGCTTTCTTCTCAAGTCGGGCCCGGTCACGTTCCCGACGGATACGGTCGCGTTCCGCCCTGAACTGCGCATCAAGCGCCCGCAATCGCCACTTCCAAATTCCATAAAAACCGCCAACAATCACCAAT
>DATGXZ010000014.1:0-5854 GCA_035298445.1 Flavobacterium sp. | reverse complement strand
AGTCGTTGCGGATGGCGTGCTCGAGTCCGCCGTCGTCTGCGATTTGCAACAGATAGGGCGTGATGATATTGCTGATGGAGATTGACGCGGTTTTAGAGTAGCGCGATGGGATGTTGGGCACGCAATAATGCACGACGTTGTGTTTGACGAAGGTAGGCCTCTCGTGTGAGGTGACTTCAGAGGTCTCGAAGCAACCGCCGGTGTCGATGCTGACGTCGACGATTACGGCACCGCCTTTCATGTGTTCGACCATGGTTTCGGTGACGACGACCGGACATCGGTCTTTCCCCCGCATGGCACCGATGGCCACGTCGCAACGCCGTAGTGCTTTCAGCAGTGCTTTGGGCTGTATGGTCGACGTGAATACGCGATGGGCGAGATGGTGTTGCAGGCGGCGGAGTTTGGTGATGGAATTGTCAAATACTTTCACGGAAGCGCCGAGTCCGAGTGCTGCGGTGGCCGCGAATTCGCCTACGGTTCCAGCGCCAAGGATGACGACTTCGGTAGGCGCTACGCCAGTGATATTGCCGAAGAGCAGTCCTTTGCCGTGCTGGTTGTTGATCATCAGTTCGGAAGCGATGAGGATGGAAGCGGTGCCAGCGATTTCGCTGAGTGATTTTACGGCCGGATACGAACCGTCGTGGTCTTTGATGTATTCGAATGCCAGCGCGGTGATCTTCTTTTTCTGCAGTGCCTCGAAATACGACATCTTGCGGGTTTTGAGCTGGATGGCCGAGATGACGACCGATTCGTCCTGCATCATCTGTATCTCGTCGATGGTCGCGGGTTCTACCTTGAGGATCATCGGACAGGAAAACACCTTGCGTGTGTCGGCGGTGATTTCAGCTCCGGCGTCGCTGTATTCCCTATCGGAGTAACTGGAGGTGAGTCCGGCCCCGGTTTCAAGCACCACCCGATGGCCGTGCGACACCAAAGAACTTACCGCGTCGGGTGTGAGGCAAATGCGTCGTTCCTGGAAGCAGGTCTCTTTGGGAATGCCGATCAGGAGGCTGCTGCGGGCAGGCCGGATTTCGAGTTTCTCCTCCTGGGGAAGCAATTGTTGCTTGGTGAACGGCGTAAGTGACATGGAAGACCTGTGTTTGACCCGTCTAATTTATAAAAAAAGGGGTTGTGTCGACACAATATTATCGTAAAACCAAATGCCGGCGTCCATCGGGAAGGGTCGTCAGGTCGATGATCGAATAGGTGGGAGGCAGCAAATTAGGTACTTTTTCAGCCCATTCAATGAAGCAACGGTTTCCCGATTCAAGGTATTCGTCCATTCCAATGGCGAAGGCTTCGGCCTCGTTTTTCAATCGGTAGGCATCGATGTGGAAGACGGGGTCGCCGTGGTCGGTACGGTATTCGTTGATAAGTGAAAAGGTAGGACTGCTGGTCGCATCAACGACGCGCAGGGCTTTGCACATTGCGTTGACGAGGGTGGTTTTACCGGCGCCCATCTCACCATTAAGGACAATGACGGGATGGGAGGCGGAGGCAAGTACGTCGGCGGCTATGCGGTCAATTTCTTCGAGAAGGAAAACGCGTTCCATGGCTGTTATTTCGGGTTGAGCACCAGTAACGGCACGATCATTTCTTCCAGGGAAATACCTCCGTGTTGGTAGGAGTTTCGGTAATAGCTCACGTAGTGGTTGAAATTGTTGACGTACGCGAGGAAATGGTCGTTTTTCGCAAAGATATACGAACTGCTCATGTTGATGGAAGGCAGTCCGATGCGTTTCGGGTCTTTCACCGCATATACGTCACGTTCTTCATACGTCAGGCTGCGACCGGTTTTGTAGCGTAGGTTGAGGCTGGTGTTTTTGTCGCCGATGACCTTTGACGGGTTCTTGACGTTAATGGTACCGTGGTCGGTTGTCAGGATCAGGCGGAAGCCGAGTTTCTGCGCCTGCTGTATGATTTCGAGCAGGGGCGAATTGCGGAACCAGCTTAACGTAAGTGACCGATAGGCTTTGTCGTCGGCAGCCAGTTCTTTCACCACATCCATTTCGGTTTTGGCATGTGAGAGCATGTCGACGAAGTTGTAGACGACGGTTACGAGATCATTCGATTTCAGCGATTTGAAGTTGTCAGACAGTTTTTTGCCACCTGCCAAATTCGTGATTTTGAAATAGTCGTGCTTGATGTTGAGTCCGAGGCGCTTCAGTTGCGCCGTCAGGAATTCTGCTTCGAACAGGTTTTTTCCACCTTCATCGACATCGTTTTTCCAGTACTGGGGGAATTGCTTTTCCATTTCGGTGGGAAGGAGGCCGGAGAAGATGGCGTTCCGTGCATATTGGGTAGCGGTGGGAAGTATCGAATAATACGCCACTTCCTTTTCCAATCGGTAGTGGTTGGCGACGACGCCTTCGAACGCTTTCCATTGGTCGTAGCGCAGGTTGTCAACGACGACGAAAAGGATGGGACGGTCTTTTTTCTTTAGTTCGGGCACGACGAGTTCCCGGAACAGCGTATGCGACATGACAGGGCGTTCGGCTTTGGGTTCGAACCAATCCTGGTAGTTGCGTTCGATGAATTTCCCGAACTGGCTGTTGGCTTCGACTTTTTGTGATTCGAGGATCTGGATCATGCCCTGATCTTCGATGTCATCGAGTTCTATTTCCCAGAAGAGGAGTTTGCGGTAGAGTTCGATCCAGTCTTCATAGGTGCGGACCATTCCGAGGTCCATTGAAATCTTGCGGAATTCCTTCTGATAGTCAAGTGTGGTCTTCTCTGATACCAACCGCGAATGGTCGAGATTCTTTTTCAGGCTCAGCAAGATCTGGTTCGGGTTCACGGGTTTGATGAGATAATCGGCGATTTTAGATCCGATGGCCTCTTCCATGATGTATTCTTCTTCGCTTTTGGTAATCATGATTACGGGTGTGGCCGATTTACGCTCTTTGATTTCCTGAAGCGTTTCGAGTCCGTTCATACCGGGCATATTCTCGTCGAGGAAGACGATGTCGAAGTTTTCGCGTTCAAAAAGGTCGACGGCGTCGCGTCCGTTGTTGCAGGTCGTGACGTCGTAATTTTTCTTTTCTAAAAAGAGGATGTGGGGTTTGAGGAGGTCGATCTCGTCGTCTACCCAGAGTATTTTGATTTTGTCCATGGTCGGGTCGTTACCTACTGTTTCTACGGCGCAATTTAACATTTATTGCGCGGGTCGGTCTTAAAATTCTGGTAAAGGTGGGGAGAAGGAGCAAGGAGCAAGGAGGATAGAGGAGAGGGGAAAGAAGAAAGAAGAAAGAAGAAAGAAGAAAGAGGAAAGAGAAAAGAGGAAAGAGGAAAGAGGAAAGAGGAAGTGTGTAATGTGGATTCTGAATCCTGAATTAGATAATGAGAAAATGAATAGCGCCTAGGGGTTTAGGTTAGTAATTTGTCACCATTGATGCTTTGTCCATGCTTTATCTATGCAGTATCTATGCTTTATCTATACAGTATCTAGGCAGTATGACCCGTCCACCATCCACGATCAGCTATGAACTATGAACCATGAACTACGAACCATGAACCATGAACTATCAATCCTGACCCCTGAACTATCAACCTTCAATTTAACAAAATACGCGGTTTTTCCATAAAATGGTGTCGCCGGAAATGTGTAGTTTGCGTTAGGGGAGGGGCGGATGCGTCCCTTACAAAACGCAGCGAATCTGGCGGTACGGGAAAACCGTATCTTTTGTTAAAGTTGGTGGGGGTGACGACGGGAGGAGCCGATAGCGGTCGGACGTTCACATTTTCATTGGCAAGAGTTAGCGAATTTACAACGGGGTGCGATTTAGTACTTGGGTAGGCAACCCAAAATCCAAACCCCCGAACTATGAACCCTGAACCCTCACACTCCCTCTACCTTCCGGTAATTCGCCTTAATGAAGTCGGTGACCATATACCCAATGAGTTTTCCGATCAGGTCACTGTCTTTGGCGTCGCCCAGTGAAGGCGCACCTTCCGCGATATGCAGGTAGCCGGCGTTAGGGTTTGAGGCGAAGAAACTCACATATTGCCTTACTTCCTCTACGGAAAATCCGCTCATGGTCATGGCGCTGCTGGCGACATTGGGAATGGCATCGAGATCGACTTCTATGCCGAATGGACTGTTCTTCACGAAGTCGAGTGCCATTGCCAGTTCACTGTTGAAATCGCGTTCACGCCGAATTTTTACCGCGTCATAGGTGTTGAACCGCACTCGGTCTTCCATGTCTTTTAGAATATGAAGTACGTTTTTGGAGGTGTAGCTTTCATGCAGCCCAAAAATGAAATACTTCTTCAGGAATCCTTCTTCAAACGCATAGGTAAAGGCATTGCCGTTGTGGCGTCCTTCCATGATGCGAAAATCGGAGTGTGCATCGAAATTGACGGCATTAATGGGCTTGCCGGTTGCCAGTGCCATTCCTTTCACGGCACCGTAGGCGTTGTTTTGCCCGCCGCCGATGATAATAGGTTTTTTACCCGCCTTTACGATGGAAAACACCAGGTGCGCCACTTCACGGTCGATCTCACTGACCAATTCGTTCATCCTGGTGCGATCTTCCGTTTTGTGGAAGTCGAGTCCGGCGACGGCTTCCATTTCCGCATCGACGTTCAGCGCGCCGAGTGCCAGAATGCGGCTTCCTTTACAAAACCGGTTGTGTTGGATATTGGCAATCGCCGACAGTGCGCTTTGCCAGGCAGAAGCGGCACCCGGTTTCCCAAAATTGGCCCGTACCCCGATGTCTTCGGGAATACCGACCAGCACATACGGGGCGTCACACGTCCGAAGAAATGTATCGGGCAGGGTTCCTTTCGGAACGGTCAGCATTTTCTCTCCGAACTTGACTTCACCGCTGCGATGGAGGGTGACCTTCGCAAGATCGGAGGCCGTAAGCACACGTAATTTTTCCATTCGGAAATCGTTTGTTTCTGGGTCCCTAAATGTATAAACTTACGTTAATATCTGTAACCGTTCCTCTGCACTATTTTAATTTAGTAGTAAAATAATCGAAATCCAATGGACAACCAGAAGAATACCTCGAGCCTCAAAGCCATCATCGTGGTGCTGGCCTTGCTGTTGCTCGGAAGCCTGGCGTACATCTTCAAGATGACAACGGACGCCAATAAAATGAATACCGAACTCACGACGGAGAAGTCGGAGAAGGAAAAAGTACTTGACGAACTCGCGGAGCTTAAAAGCACTTATGACGATGCTATCGCGGCCAAAACAGCGCTCTCTGACGAACTGATTGCCGAGCGCGAGAAGGTAGTCAAACTGATAGACGATCTTAAAAAGTCAAAAGGCGATGCCGACTCGATGCGGAAATACAAGTCGCAATACCAGCAGTTAAACGCCAAGATGCAACAATTGGTAGCCGAAAACGACCAGTTGAAGACGGCCAACCAGCGCCTCACGGTCGAACGTGACAGCACTTCTATGGCTTTGGGTCAGCAAAAGAAACTCAACGATACGTTGGTCATCCAAAATGTCAACCTCGCCAAAACGGTTGAGAAAGGCCAGAAAATCGTGGTGATGAACCTGCGCACGCAGCCGGTTAAAGTCCGCAGTTCCGGTAAGCAGATCGAAACCGAACGCGCCAGCCGCGCCGACCAGGTGAAAGTATGTTTTGCCCTTGCGGCGAATGCCATCGCGAAGTCGGGAGAGAAAACCTATTATGTACAGATCATCGACAGCAAGAACAATGTGTTGGGCGATAAGAAGACCGAGAACTTCGGCGACATGACGCTGACGTACAGTTTCCCGGTAACCGTAGAATACAATAACGAAGCCGTAGACGTATGCAACTACCTGGATGGAAAAGGAAAAGAATTCGCGAAGGGCAGTTATTTCGTCAACATCTTCGATAAATCAGAACTGGTG
>DATGXZ010000013.1:0-4775 GCA_035298445.1 Flavobacterium sp. | reverse complement strand
AATCGCTCTCGAAATCACGATCTTCTGTATTTCCGACGTGCCTTCGTAGATCTGCGTGATCTTCGCATCGCGCATCAGTCGCTCTACGTGGTACTCTTTTACGTAGCCATTGCCACCGTGAACCTGCACCGCTTCAACGGTCACGTCCATAGCGGTTTGTGAGGCAAAGAGTTTGGCCATGGCCCCGCTCAGGTCATAATTTTCGTGGTTGTCTTTGTCACGGGCCGCTTTCAGGCAGAGCATGCGGGCCGCTTCGATACTGACTGCCATATCGGCCAGTTTGAAGGCGATGGCCTGGTGGTTGCAGATCTCTGTTCCGAAGGCTTTGCGTTCTTTTGAATATTTCAGGGCCATTTCATAGGCGCCAGCCGCGATACCCAATGCCTGGGCTGCGATACCGATACGGCCACCGGCCAGTGTTTTCATCGCGAATTTGAAGCCGAAGCCGTCTTCGCCTATGCGGTTTTCCTTCGGCACTTTTACGTCGCTGAACATCAGGGAATGCGTGTCGGATCCGCGAATGCCGAGTTTCGACTCTTTCGGACCGATCTCAAAGCCCGGCATGCCTTTCTCTACAATGAGGGCATTGATGCCGCGGTGGCGTTTTTCCACATCCGTCTGGGCAATCACCAGATACACATCCGCCGTGCTGCCGTTCGTAATCCAGTTCTTAGTACCGTTCAACAGGTAGTGGTCACCTTTGTCAATGGCGGTAGTTTTTTGAGACGTTGCGTCACTTCCGGCTTCCGGTTCCGAAAGGCAGAAGGCGCCGATGATCTCTCCGGTCGTAAGACGCGTGAGGTATTTTTGTTTTTGTTCTTCCGTACCAAACTGTTCCAATCCCCAGCAAACCAACGAGTTGTTTACCGACATCACTACAGAGGCCGACGCGTCGATTTTGGAGATTTCCTCCATCGCCAAAACATACGACACGGTATCGAGTCCGCTGCCGCCGTATTTCGGGTCGACCATCATGCCCATGAAGCCCAGTTCGCCCATCTTTTTGATCTGCTCGCGCGGAAATTCCTGCTTTTCGTCACGCTCAATTACGCCTGGCAGCAATTCGTTCTGCGCAAAGTCACGCGCCGCTTGCTGGATCATCAAATGTTCTTCGGTAAGTTTGAAATCCATAATTTTTTTTTCGTTTGGTTGCTTTTAGCTTTTTTTTGGAGGTCAAATGTAGTCATTTACTGGAAAATTTTCAATCGGAATGGCTAATTTTGAGCCCATGCAAAGGGTTTTCTACAACGTTATCGGAGTCATGTCGGGCACCTCGCTCGATGGCGTCGATCTGGCCCATATCCGCTTCGAATGGCACCACGGCAACTGGCAGTTTGAAATAGGTGCCTGTGAGACGGTGCCGTACACTTCCGACTGGGTCATCCGTTTAAAAGAAGCCGTATCGTGGAGCCGCGCGCAACTCGACCAACTCAATATCGATTATACGGTGTTGCTGGGTTCCATCATCCGCGACTTCCTCGACCGCAACGCATTTTCAGGACTTGATGCGGTGTGTTCACACGGGCACACCATCCTCCACAATCCGGCGGAGGGTTATACACTGCAAATCGGCAACCGGCCCGAAATCGCCGCACGCACTGGCCAAACCGTTGTATGCGACTTCAGGGTGCAGGATGTGGCACTGGGCGGACAAGGCGCGCCGCTCGTGCCGATAGGCGATCGGTTACTGTTTCCTGATTACACTTACTGCCTCAACCTCGGCGGTTTCTCCAACGTTTCATTTGAAGAAGAGGGCAGACGCATCGCATTTGACATCTCCCCCGTCAATACCGTCCTGAACCACTATGCCCGCACGATGGGTTGGGATTATGATGACCGCGGCCGATTCGCCTCCACAGGTCAGGTCATTCCGGCACTTTTGGCCGCCCTCGACGCCCTCGATTTTTACACAAAACCGTATCCCAAATCGCTCGGCTTCGAATTCGTCAAAGACACCATACTGCCGCTTCTCGAACAGTTTCCTGTCGACATCAACGACCTCATGGCGACCTTCACCGAGCACATCGCACGGCAGGTGGCGTTTGCATTACCCAGCAAAGAAGGCCGCATGCTCGTTACCGGAGGCGGCGCTTACAACGACTTCCTCCTCGCCCGGATGCAGGCGCATCTTCCGCAACTCGAAATCGTCATTCCCGACGGCAAGACGCTTGAATTTAAAGAGGCGCTCATATTCGCATTGCTCGGCGTACTCAAACTTCGCGGCGAAACCAACGTACTAGCAAGCGTAACCGGCGCTTCGCACGACCATTGTTCAGGAGTTGTTTATACGGTTTGAATGGCGTGCCGGCGCCCACTGCGACTGCGACTGTGACTGCGACTCCAAAAAGGCGCCGTCGGGCTATCCGCTATAGCCCTTCGTGCCTCAGGGGCTGCCGCTGCTATCCCTCACGCGACTGGGTTCCAAAAACAACGAGTCCGCTCGCGTCAAAATGCCGATTCCATAATTTCAATATTGCTATCTTTGCCCCGCTTACAAACTCCACAACAAAATGAAAAATTTATTGCAGCAATTCGAAAATAAAGAACCCGAGATCGTATTCAACTGGAAGGATCCCGAAACGGATGCCGAAGGCTGGACGGTCATCAACTCGCTTCGTGGTGGTGCGGCCGGCGGCGGTACCCGCATGCGGAAAGGCCTCGACATGAACGAAGTCCTTTCGCTGGCCAAGACCATGGAGGTGAAGTTCACCGTATCGGGTCCGGCTATCGGAGGCGCCAAATCGGGTATCAATTTCGATCCGGCCGACCCCCGCAAGGAAGGCGTGCTGCAACGTTGGTATAAAGCGGTATCCCCGCTGCTCAAAAGTTACTACGGCACAGGTGGTGACCTGAACGTAGATGAAATCCATGAAGTAATTCCAATGACGGAAGAGTGCGGCGTGTGGCACCCACAGGAAGGGGTCTTCAACGGCCATTTCCGTCCTACCGATGCCGACAAGATCAACCGTATAGGTCAATTGCGCCAGGGCGTTATAAAGGTGATCGAGAATCCGGGTTTTAGCCCCGACGTCTCGCGCAAATACACCGTTGCCGACATGATCACCGGCTATGGCGTGGCACAGGCCGTGAAACACTTTTATGACATCTACGGAGGATCGGTGACCGGCAAGCGTGCCATCGTGCAGGGATTTGGTAACGTGGGTTCAGCCGCCGCCTTCTACCTGTCGCAGATGGGCGCCAAAGTAGTCGGCATCATTGACCGCGACGGTGGACTCCTGAACGCCGACGGTTTCTCTTTTGAGGAAATCCGTTCGTTGTTCCTTCACAAAGACGGCAATAAGCTCGTAGCCGATAACATGGTGCCATTCGCCGAAATGGACGAGAAAGTGTGGCGTATCGGGGCGGAGATTTTCGCGCCCTGCGCCGCCTCGCGTCTTGTAAAGCAAGAGCAGATCGACAAAATGATCGCCGCCGGACTCGAAGTCGTGTCTTGTGGAGCCAACGTGCCTTTCGCCGACAAAGAGATTTTCTTCGGTGCTACGATGGAGCATGTCGACCGCCAGGTCAGCCTTATTCCCGACTTCATCTCGAACTGCGGTATGGCCCGTGTGTTCGCCTATTTTATGGAGAAGAAAGTACAGATGACCGATGAGGCCATCTTCAACGATACTTCCGACACTATTCGTCGCGCCATTGAAGCAGCCCATCGCGCCAATCCGTCGCGAACCGGCATCAGTGCCACCGCCTTTGAAATCGCATTGAAACAGTTAGTATAATCACAGGCGCCGGGACTTCTCCCGGCGTTTGATTTTTTGGTGTTCCGACAATTTATTTTCGCTATTTTCGTTACCAGATAAGTATTCCGCGCTATGTATTACGTTTCGGCCGATTATCGGAAGCAGTCCCTGGGTATCACGACAGTCTTGTTCGTGGCCCTAATGCTGTTGTTGTTATTCCTCAACTTTCCGCTTTTCAAAGAAACCACCATCGTGCCACTGGAAGGCGGTGGGGGCGGAGGTGATATCGAAGTGAATTTCGGCGACAGCGAAGTAGGGCAGGGTGTCAACCTGCAAAACAAAGAACATGTAGAGGAAGCGGCCAAGGCACAACCTTCAAAGCCACAGGAGCAGGAAGCGCTTCTTACCAACGACAACGATGACGACAACGCCGTGGCTGTAACCGATACCAAAAAACCAAAGGATGAGCCAAAAAAACCGGTGGAGAAACCGGTTGAAGTCGTGAAGCCAAAACCATCGGCTGCCGCATTGGCCGCACTCAACGCTGCCAACAACACCAAATCGACGAGCGGTGATGGAAATGACGGACAGGCGGGTAACAAAGGCAAATCAAACGGATTGTCGACGGCGGGTGGCTACAACGGCGGCGGTGGAAGTGGCACCGGTTCGGGTGGGGGCAACGGAAGCGGACAGGGCATCGGAAGCGGTTCGGGCTACGGCAGTGGCAACGGAGGCGGAAGGGGCAGCGGCAACGGAAACTGGTCGCTTGCGGGTCGGAAACTGGCCAAAAGCAGCAAAGTACAGCAGAATTGTAACGAGTCAGGTACCGTTGTGGTGCAGGTGACGGTCAACCGCAACGGCGATGTCGTTGGCACGCAATATATAAAAGGAACGACCAACACGGCACCCTGCCTGATAGAACCGGCCTACCAAACGGCGCGTAGTTACAAATGGAACGCCAACCCCGATGCGCCTGAAAAGCAAATCGGAACCGTTACGATCAACTTCCGGTTGGGCGAATAAACTTATGATGACGATAGTTAGAAACGGCTCAGGCCGTTTTTTTATGACTGTACG
>DATGXZ010000012.1:0-11697 GCA_035298445.1 Flavobacterium sp. | reverse complement strand
TTTGATTGCGAACGAATAATATCTCCCGGCTTCGACCTGTGCCCAGTTTGTTGCGGCGTTTGCTAAAACCGGCAAGGCGGATGATTGTGAATTCCCATTTCCAAATTCACTAAACATATTTGAACCCCAAGCCCATAGTTTTCCTTCGTTAGTTACCGCTAAAGTATGGCTGTCGCCGGCCGAAACCGACTGCCAGTTGGAACTGGAGCCAACCTGGGTTGGTATATTTCTATCAGTAGTAGTACCGTCACCTAATTGTCCTAGACTATTGATTCCCCATGCCCAAAGCGTTCCATCACTTTTAAGCGCCACGGAGAAAGCCCGTCCCGTGACCACTGATTGCCAATTTGTATCCGAACCGATCTGTTGAGGAACAGTTTGAGGGTCATTGTTCCCGTTTCCCAATTGCCCCACATTATTGTCGCCCCAGGCCCATAAGGTTCCGTCATTTTTTATTGCCAATGTGTACGTCTGACCACAGGTTACCGAATTCCAATCGTTTGAATTCGTTATCTGTATTGGAATATTCTTCCCGATCAGGGTCCCGTCCCCGATTTGTCCGTATTCGTTTCCGCCCCAACACCACAACGTCCCATCATTTTTTATCCCAGCTGAATGATACCAGCCTAGTGAAATCGATTTCCAATTATTTTCATCGCCAACCTGCACAGGAACGTATCTATGACAGAAGTTTCCGTCGGTGCTCCAATCTATGCCAATACCTAACTGCCCGTCAGTATTGTTCCCCCATGTCCAGAGCGTTCCATCTGACTTAATCGCTGCAGAATGATAGTATCCACACGCAACTTTGCTCCAACATTGTGCATTCAAGATGGAAGAAGTCAATACAGTCAGTAAAAGCAGTTTAATCTTGATCATTATTCTAGGTTTAATTGGCAAATCACAGCCTACCATTCGCGGCTTATATGCAGTTTGTTTGATTCAGGGACTGAATATTCCGCTGCGACTAAAGTAAATAAAAAAGAGGACTTAATTCTCCGACCTAACCAACGAGTCAAACGCAACCCTAAGCTGGCGCGAGCGTCACGCTCGTGCCAAATACTACGGGAAAAACCGTATCCAGGTTTACTTCTACCTTTCGGGAATGATTCGAAAATACGAATTTGCTGATACAATTAGTCCTTATTTAAAAAAGGCACGAGCGTGACGCTCGCGCCAGCGGGGGTACTACCTACCGGGTACCCCTCCGCTGGCATGCGGGTATACTAAAAACACCTTTCAAGAATTGCCGCGAAGTCGGAGACGTTCGCGGAGCTTAGTGCTTAGGGGAAGATGTGGTGGAGCGGGCGTTGACATGATTACCAACTTTTCTAAATATTTCAATTAGGATTATTGAGACAATCGCGTTTATTGTAATTGCTGTCATTATGCCGTAAGGATCAAATCCAGGAAAAGGTTCGAAATTCTCGAACAGCGATAATGAAGATAAACTGAGAATCGCTACAAGGACTCCACATATTGCGCTACTATATAAGTTCATTTTTGAAACATATTTACAAACTATCGCATTGACTATACTAAACCCAACGCCCAGTTTTATAAATAAGTAGTCAGAACTCGCCTCGACTATGCTAAGAAGACCTATCGTAATAAAAAAGTAGACGGGTATCAAGAATAAATAAATTAGTGCTCTCGTTTTATTGCTCATCTTTTCAAGCTACTTGATTATCACTATCTATTAACGTTTTGCGGCTCACACACAGTGTGCCAAGCTTTTGGAACCGCCGCTGGCGCGAGCGTCACGCTCGTGCCTCACATTACGAAAAACCCACACCCAGAGTTGCGTGTTTGCTTTCACCTTTCGGGAAAGGGCTGAAAATACGAATTTGCGGAGAAAAATGGAAAGTTTTTATCAGTAGGCACGAGCGAGACGCTCGCGCCAGCGGGGGAGGTAAAAAAAACTCTGTTGTTCATTTAACCAATAAAGCCAAGCATTGCGTGTAGCCGCTGTTAGCATCAGTTCGTTTAATCAACTTTTTGCTATTAGGTAATTAATAAAAGCTGAACAAGAAACAAGCATGAACTTAGCTTCATCTGCGTCAACAATTGAATCGTTTTCTAACAAAGAGTGTCTAATACCTCCGCTATCACTTGTATAGCCATAGAGTGACGAGAAGGCAGATTTTAAAGCTCCATGTATTTTATGCTTTTTCTCAATATCATTTAATGCTTTTCCTAAAGTTGCTTTATCATCGCCAGTAATAATTTTACATAGAGCTTCGACCGCTGATATAGATTCCTTAATTGAATTACGATAGTTAGGATTATTTCTGTCAGTCAGTGAAACTAATGCTGCTGAAAGGTGAGAATTGACAGATTGCCATTTGTTAGAATTTTTTAAAGCATCTTCGATTGATGAAATTTCTTCTTCGTTGGTAATCTGTGTTATATTCCTATCTACAACTCTGTAGCCAGAAATTTCTTTTGATAAAGCATCGTTTATGGACTTCGTAAAATGCATTTGAAGAGGAACGCTGATACCCGTATCAAAAAGAAATTCTATTAAATCATAAATTTCATACCATTCCGCTTTATAAAACCAATCTCTCACAAAGCTTATGAATGCTCCTTCGGAAGGCCCTATCATTGGGAATGTTGGAAATTTATCAATTGTTTTATTGAAAAACTCTCTCCAAATATATTCACATACTTTCATTTTCGGAGACTTACCTCCATGTTGAGAGTTTGCAGAAATAAGATTGAAGAAATCCTGAGTTATACTATTCCATAACCTATTTTGAAGGTCTGAGTCAATAGATTCAATTTGAAGAACTTCTTTGACTTTTGTTTTTCCGATTCTTTGTGAAAATCTCATTATTTACAATTGTTTAACAGTTATCGACATCGAATTGGTGCTAACTAATTTATAGGTTCAACAACCATTCACATATCCCTCCTCCATCATCCGCATACGCGAAGTTTGTACTATCGCACTTTTCTCAAACGGACTAAAGGCTACAACCGTGTGCCCCTAGTACGAAAAACCCACATCATGGGTTGCGTGTTTACGTTTACCTTTCGAGAAAGGGTTGAAAATACGAATTTGCGGAGGAAAATGGCAGACTTTTATAAGTAGGCACGAGCGTGACGCTCGCGCCAGCGGGGGGGAGTAGCCGCCGTTGGCTGCAGTTATTTTTTCTCGCACCATTTTACTATTGCTGCAATTTTGTTATCAAGGTTTTCCTTATTCAAATTTTGAAATTGAAAATCATTTCTGATCAGTAATTTTTGCTCGATGAAAGAAGGAATTACTAAAAAATCTAGTTCACCAGTTTCGTTTACTTCGTCAATTTTGAATAAAAGTACAGGTATATTTATAAGATTTGCATCTCTGTAAGTTTTTAGATATTCGAATTGTTTTTTCAAACTATTTTTAAAAGAACTCGAGATCTTTACTTCTACTGCAAATTTGACATTTGTATTTTCCCTGAGACACACGAAAAAGTCAAACATTGGAGTTGGAAATTTATCTATGCACAGATCATAAGATGATCTCAGAAGAAATATTTTTGCTATTTCCTCAGATCTCCATTCTTTTAAATTTTTGATATTTTCCATTATAGTTTGTGCTTGAAATTTCTTTTGTAAACATCTAATCCTGAGTTCTCCCAAAAACGTTTTACGTCATCAAATAACTTTTTACGATTCGCTTTATTCAACGCAAAAGTAACTGGCATTTTCGACAAATCTTTTCTCTTGTTTGTGTTTATCGGAATTAAGTATACTTCGCCCGTATCTACGTTCACACCAGCTACATAAGTAGGGCAGTAGTAAGCGTTGAGTGCATGTAATTTTTGTCTAGGCGCTTTCACCTTTAGAAAACCACTTGCATCATAACCTTGGGTAGTTGATTTTACTTGTACTATAAAAAAGAAGTTTTGTTTTAGACCGACCAATTCAACGTAAAAATCTGATGACGGCCATTTTTCCCCTAAATGTCTTGGACGAAATAGATAATCACGTGAAATTTCTACATTAAAGATTGCTTCGCCTAAATCTCCTATTGCGTTATTTGTCATGACGACAGTTTGTTTATAATTGTAGCCAACTAATTTATAAGTTCAACAAACATTCGCATATCCCTCCGCCATCATCCGCATAAGCGAAGTTTGTATTATTGCACTGTTCTCAAACGGAAAAAAGCGCTACAACCACGTGCCGCATAGTGCGAAAAATCCACATCCAGACTTGCGTGTTTACGTTTACCTTTCGGGAAAGGGTTGAAAATACGAATTTGCGGAGAGAAATGGCACATATTTATAGGTAGGCACGAGCGTGACGCTCGCGCCAGCGGGGGAACCGCCACTTTTGCAAAAGCGCTGTTTGCAGTAGTTTTTATTCCTTATTAAATTTCATCCAAGGTTGAGTATGTGAAATTGTTCCGTCAAAGTTTTTAACAAGAATAAAGGCGTATTTGACTTCGAGTCCAAATTCCTCTAGTCGCAAGCAAAAGTCCTTGATGTAACCTTCAGTGGGATTAGGTGATAATAGTTTTAATAATTCTTCGCCAATCTTTGTAAATCTTAAAATCTCAATTCCATTCTCAAGAGTATTAGCTTTCTTCAGAACTTTTATAATATACCTGCCAGATTCAAAATAAAATAAACTGTCGGAAGTAGTCTGCTTGAGTTGTCTCGAAATTGTATTTTCCGCTTGCAGTATCCCCGTTTCTGTAAGCAATAAGCGGTCTTCAAATGTCAAGTTATGTTTGTCTAGCGTTTCGCTATTTTTTCCTTTAAATAAAAAAGGACTGTTGTAAGAAGAAATGACAAAATTAGATGCCCGTGAAAATACTTCCGCTTCACGTTTCGAAAGATTTTTAAGAAGCTCTAACGTTCTTAAAGAATAGGATTTGGGTTGTTTGACCTCGCCAGCTAGGATTCTTCCCCATAGTTGTTGCATTTCCTCATCTGAAACATCTTCCACAATATTAAAAAATCTTGAAGTCCAATCTTCATCAACTGGTTCGTCTGAAACTGTTTGTTCTTGACCTAATTGCTCAGCCGCAATTTGGGAAACGTTGTCAATATTATTCTGCCTCTTGGTTTCTTTATGTAGAATTCGTTCCTGTATTCTCTCGTACGTGTCTGCATCAATTTCTTTTCCTTCGGCTAATGCTTTTGATTTAGCTCGTTCAATAATCTCAATTTCATAGGCTTTTGCATCAGCTTCTTTTCGAATTGCTTTTGGTCTATAAATTGTCCCAACGCCTTTACTGATTACGTCAATCAATTTCTCTAAAGGTTTACCGTCAATTTTTATGATGTTTATTTCTGCCATATGTCTGTTCTTAAAATTACTGGTAACTAATTTATAGTTTCAACAAACAATCGCATATCCCTCCCCCATCATCCGTGCAAGCGAATGTTTCCATTTATCTTGGTGTGGTTAATTTTCAGCGGATACAAGGCCAGCCTGTTTTAGGCTTCGCTGCGAATAACTAACTCCCCGCACCACACCGAAAGTACAAATTTATTCCAAAAACACACCTCACTTCCCGCGGTTTGTTCCTATGGGGGAATGTAATGCCTTCCCCATGCTGTAAGAGGGGACCGGGCGGCCATTATTACATTAGGCAACTATCCAAAAGCTCCCCTTCCACCTCCACCCCACCCTTTCTTCCTGCCCGCAAGGCATAGGGGCGGCCACCAGGGTCTTTCGGCAAAAAAATACAGCGTAGTGGCGACCACCAGGCCTTCCCGGCACGCCAAAACGGTTTGGTGGGAACCACTTGGGCTTCCCGGAGCGCCGAAACCGTCGAGTGGTAACCACCATGGCCTTTCGGCAAAAGAACAGGGCATGGTGGTGGAAAATAAGTGGATTATGCGAGATGAGGAACTGAGGAACCGAGGAACTGAGGAACTGAGTAACTGAGTAACTGAGAAACTGAGAAACTGAGGAACTGAGTAGCTGAGTACTGCCAACTGCGACAGGCACTATCAACTATCAACTATCAACTATCAACTATCAACCATCACCCCCCAACTCCCAACTCCCAACTCCCAACTCCTAACCCCTAACTCCTAATACCCCATCAAACTCCCGATTCCCGTTAACGGAATCACTGCCCAGCGTGGGCGTGAGTTGAGTTCATACCCGAGTTCATACACCGCTTTTTCAAGCAGGCAATATTTCAGGAGGAAGTCGATCTCTTTTTTGTAGCCGATATTGAGGTTACCGCCCTGGGCCGTTTCGGTATACGTCTGCAAAAAGACGCCTACGAAATAGTGGAACAGCAACTCGCCCGCGCGGAAGAGGTCTTCCTGTTCATATGGGTATTTGTCGCTGTTGTTGAAAATCGTGGCATAGATCGCGTAGTGGAACGAACGGAACATGCCCGCCACGTCTTTCAGCGGCGGTTGTTTCACCTTGCGGTCGCGGATGGTGCTTTCGGGTTCGCCTTCGAAGTCGAGTAAGTAGAAATCATCGCCGTTCACCAACACCTGTCCGAGGTGGTAGTCGCCGTGGATGCGAATGCGTTCCGATTTCATCTTCGTCCAGTCGAAATCGAGGAATTCCTTCCGGATTTCCTTTTTATGGTCGAGGAAGCGGTTGGCGAGTTCGAGTGCGAGTCCATCGAGTTTGTGCAGGTTGTTTTCCAGGATGTTCAACCGGTTCTGGAACTGGTAGGTCAGGCGGTTTTTCAGCCACACCGTATAATCGCCGTTATAGGTCGTCGGGGTAAAAGCCGTATCGTGGATGTCGCTGCCGAGGGCAATATGCATCTCCGCCGTGCGCGTCGCCAGTGTGCGGATGCGCTGGAAGATACTGAGTCCGGCCCAATCGATGATCTCGTGCGGCACTTCGTTCAGTTTCAACCGGGTGAACAGCGGCACATCGGGCAGATCCTTGATTTTTATTTTCTTGTTTTTGAGGTTGTCGAAGATGCGGTCGGTTTCTTCCAGCATAAACTTCCACGCATCGCCCTGGTTGGGGACGAGGTCCTGCATGAGGCCCAGCGTGATGTCGCCTTCCGACAGCGTGACGTTGATCGACCCCAAGTAGGCCGGCGACGATTTGAAGTCCATGCGCTCAGTCAGGAACCGGCTGATTTCATAATCGGGGTTCGTACTGATATAAATACGACGGAAGATCTTCAACACGAACGCGTCGTTGTAAATGATCGAGGTATTACTCTGCTCGACGCCCATGAACCGCGACGAACGGTATTCGCGGTCTTTCAGTTTCTTACCGCGGTGGAAGCGGACTTTGTCTTCCTTATCGGATCCGGCGATTTTGTCGAAAAGCAACTTCCGGAAATCTTCCTGGTGGAGCGCGTCGATCAGGAACCCATCCTGTTTGCCCATTTTGACGGGCGCGATGATGGTGTTCGTGTCCAACTCCTCCTCTGCCATGAACGCCACCGGCATGAAGTAATGCTGGTAGAAGGCTTCCTTAAAGTTGACCTCGAGCAACACCCCGTAATAGGTATTCTTGTCCGACTTGATCCGGAACCAATCGATGACTTCAATGTATTTCAGCGTGGAGGCTTTACCCCCGTACCACCGTTTGTTGAGGATGTATTCTTCCAAGATATCCGAGCAGAACACCTTGCGGAATTCGTCATCGGCGAAAGCGGTTTGCCAGTCGGTCTTGAAGACAAACGGGTTGACGAACGCATCTTCATTTATTTTGGCCTCTTTCATGTCCTTTCAATTTTGAAGAGGTGGAACGGCAGCGACGGGTGCAATTCCACGTAATTCCATTCTTTGTCCCAATAATAGCTGTAGCCCGAAACCAGGTCGGTCACGTGCACCGGACGGTTTCCGATCTCTGCGATGGGCAGGCGCACCATGCCGGCACGTGGGTTATCTTTGTCGAGACTGGCCACCATGAGCGTTTCATCCGAACGGGCATCGTCCCATTTATAATAGGCCATCAGTTGGTCGTCAGACGTATCGCAGAACACGATGTTGTTGGTTTGCTGCAGCGACGGGCGTTCGTGGCGGATACGGTTGATTTTTGAAATGAGCATGGTGAGCTTGTTCTGATGCTCCCAATTCCAGTGATAAACCTCGTATTTCTCCGAGTTCAGGTATTCTTCTTTTCCTTCCGCCATCGGTTCGGAGACCATGAATTCGAAAACCGGACCGTAGATGCCCAGGGAGGAACTTAAGGTGGCGGCAAGGAAGTATTTCTGAAGGTGGATGGCCTCATTGCCGCGCTGGAGGGCAAACGGGTTGATATCCGGCGTATTGGGCCAGAAATTCGGGCGGTAGAACTCTTTCTGTTCGGTTTGGGTGAGTTCGGTAACATAGTCCTGGAGTTCTTTCCGGGTGTTCCGCCACGTGAAATAGGTATACGACTGCGTGAAGCCCTGTTTCGCCAGTTCGTTCATGATTTTCGGACGGGTGAAGGCTTCGGAGAGGAACAACACATCCGGATGTTTGCGTTTGACCTGGTCGATGATCCAGCCCCAGAAGAAGAACGGTTTGGTGTGCGGGTTGTCGACGCGGAAGACGCGGATGCCGCATTCTTCGATCCAGAAGAGGAGTACATCGCGGAATTCGTTCCACATGTTCTGCCAGTCGGTGGTTTCGAACCAGATCGGCTGGATATCCTGGTATTTTTTCGGTGGATTTTCGGCGTATTGTACGGATCCGTCCGGACGCCATTTGAACCATTCCTTGTGTTCCTTCACCCACGGATGGTCGGGTGCGGCCTGCAGGGCATAGTCCATCGCAATTTCGATACCGACGGCCTGTGCCTTTTTCACCAGCGACTTAAAGTCGTCGAGGGTGCCGAGATCGGGGTGGATGGATTTGTGTCCGCCATATTGCGAACCGATGCCCCAGGGCGAGCCGACGTCGCCGGGTTGGGCGTTGGTGGCGTTGTTCTTGCCTTTGCGGTTCACTTCCCCGATGGGGTGCACGGGCGGGAAGTATAGGGTATCAAAGCCCATGGCGGCTACGCGTGGCAAAAGACGTTCACAGTCTTTGAACGTGCCGTGGGTATTGGGTTTGTCGGAGGCCGATCGGGGGAAGAACTCGTACCAGGTGCTGAAGAGTGCTTTTTTTCGGTCGACGTAGACACGGAGTTCGTCTGAGGCGTTTTCGATGTACCGTACCGGATACTTCAGGAAGATGTCGTGTAATTCCGGAGACAACGCCAGTTGGATGGCTTCGTCGTAGCGTTTTTCATCGGTAAAGGCAGCAGCGGCTTTTTTCAGGAACTCCTTTTCCTCTTTGGATGCAGCTTTCTGCACCGATTTGATATACTCCGCTCCTTCCAGCAATTCCGATTTCACGTATTGGTTGTCGTGGATTTTGCGTTCGGTGCCGTGTTGCCAGTTGAGGGGATAATCGACCCATCCTTCTACAAAATAGGAATAGAAACCTTGCTTTTCTACGGTGAATTCGGCGGTCCATTCGTCATTGCCGAGTGGTTGCATCCGGACTTCAGACCATTTCTTCTCCGATTCGTGGCGGTATTTCACGCAGCATTCCATGACATCGTGCCCATCGGCAAACACATCGGCCGTTACGATAACCTTCTGGCCCACCACACGCTTTATAAAATGGGCGCCACCGTCGAGTTGCGGTTGTACGTTCTCGATGACGACGCGGGTCTGTTTTTGCATTTTGTGTTATTTTTATGATTCCTAATTTAGGAAAAAACACACTATTTGGTACCTTTCCCAAAGATTTATGGAAACATCAACGAAACCGGCTAAAGTCCCAAAATCCTTGCAGATTCCTTGGCCAATCCGCGCAACGGCAAAATTTTTGGCATCGGTTTCTACTCCCCTCGCTACTTCTTTCTGTGCCCGGCTTTTCACGACGCCGCTCAAACACCGTCCGCCGAAACGCGAACTCGGAATGGAAGCGGAAAGCGTGAAAGAGCGGATACACGTGCCGGCCATCGGAAAAGACATCGTGCTGTATCGCTACGGCGAAGGTACGAGGCGTGTATTACTAGTGCACGGCTGGTCAGGACGGGGTACACAATTGGTGAAAATTGCCGATGCGTTCCGCAAAAACGGATTTGCCGTCGTGAGTTTCGATGCCCCTGCACACGGACGTTCACCGGGCCACACAACGTTAATGCCTGAGTTCATCGCTTCGATCTTTGAAGCGGAAAAGCAGGCCGGGCCGTTTGATGTGGTCGTTGGCCATTCGCTGGGTGGCATGTCGGTGCTCAATGCATTAAAAGACGGACTTCGGGTGCAGAAAGCTGCCATCGTAGGCAGTGGTGACGTGATCGGCGATATCTTTGATGGTTTCATCAAACGCATGGAGCTCGACCCGAAGATCAGCGTGGAGATGAAGCGGTATTTCGAACGGCGGTATCCAGGTAAAACCATGGAAGACTATTCCTCGTATCTCTCGGCAAAGGAAATCGAGGTGCCCGTGCTGGTGGTGCATGACCAGGACGACCACGAAGTGCCGGTGGGCTGTGCGTATCATATCGGCGACCATCTGCCAAACGGAAAACTCATGATTACAGAGGGGCTTGGTCACCGGAAAATACTCGGCGACGCTACCGTAATCGAATCTATACTTACCCATACGCTATGAAACAGATTTTAGTATTAATGGCCTTTATGGCCCTGAGTTGCCAGGGGCAGTCGCAGTCACAGTCGCAGTCGCAGACACCAGCGCAGTCGACAGCCGTCGGAAAAGACGGGAAGGTGGTGAAGACCGACACCCAATGGAAAGCCGAGCTCACGCCCGAGCAATACGATGTGTTGCGCCTGAAGGGCACGGAACGTCCGTTTACGGGGGAATACAATGAGCATTTCGAGAAGGGCACCTATGTGTGTGCTGCCTGCGGGAATCCGCTGTTCATCTCCGATTCGAAATTCAAGTCGGAATGCGGATGGCCGTCGTTTGACAAAGCGATCAAAGGCTCGGTGGTTTTCCTGGAAGACAATTCATTTGGTATGAACCGAACCGAAGTGGAATGTGCGCGTTGCGGCGGCCACCTCGGTCACGTGTTCGACGACGGCCCGACGGCTACGGGGGATCGGTATTGTACGAATTCGGTGTCGATAAAGTTTGTGGCTGGGAAGAAGTAGGTGAGGGTTGAGGGTTGAGGGTTGAGGGTTGAGGGTTGAGGGTTGAGGGTTCATAGTTCATAGTTCATAGTTCATAGTTCATAGTTCATAGTTCATAGTTCATAGTTCAGGGTTTAGGGTTGGGGCCGCGGTCGGCAGATTGAAAGTTCCTAAAGTACTTGATGAAACCGCTTAGTAATCTTTTTATGAGCAATATCTGCGCTCTGGCCGAATTGAATCCCTCATTTCCCATAAAGCCAAGATCAAGAGCTACGAAACACTGTGCTTCCAATTCGTACAGAGAACCCCGTGCCATATGGAGAAAATGGAGTGTATCTTTATTGGTTCTTCTGCCACACCCTTCCGCTATGTTAGAAAGGATTGAAATCGCGGATCTGCGCATTTGCGAGACCAATCCGAATCGTTCTTCACTGGGAAAAACAGTAGTTAGCCTATAAATAACGGTTGTGAGTTTCCGTGCTTCGGTCCATACTTCGAGTTCGGTGTAATCCATTGTTAAGGCCATTTTTTGACTTGTCCAAACATCCAAAAAACAGGCCATATGGTTTTACGGTAAATCCGTACTTTTTCCTAAAATTGCGTATCTTCTACACCACCCAGAACCATCAACCATCAACCATCAACCATCAACTATCAACCATCAACTATCAACTATCAAC
>DATGXZ010000011.1:0-2560 GCA_035298445.1 Flavobacterium sp. | reverse complement strand
CTTACCGCCTCCACCAAAATCATCGATGTGACAGGCGATACTCCCATTGAAATGAAAGGCGTGGTACCGGCGCGCTCCGTCGTGATTCCGGGCAGCTACACCAAATCGTTCCCTGCCGGCGACTACCAGGTGCCCTGCGCGCTCATCATCGGCAAACGTAAACCTTCGACGGACTTGAAGACGAGTTTGAATGAGGCGTTGCGGGAGTATGATGTGGCGGTTTGAGGAATTGATAATTGATAGTTGATAATTGATAATTGGGGCACGAGATTGGGATAATGGGATTTGCGAACCCGCCCTGCTCCTTGCTCCTCGATCCTTGCTCCTAACTCCTAACTCCTTCCGTGAAAATCCTCGTCATACAACTTAAAATGATTGGAGACGTCCTCGCGACCTCCATCATCTGCAACAACCTGCGGAAGGTGTATCCGGAGGCGCGGATCGACTACGCGATCTATCCGTTCACGAAACCGGTGGTGGAAGGGAATCCGAACATTGACCGGTTGGTGTTGTTTACGGATGAGATGCACAAAAGCAAACGGGAACTGCTCCGGTTCCTGAAAACCATCCGGAAGGAGCGGTATGACGTGGTTATCGACGCCTATGGGAAGCTAGAGAGTAACCTGATGGCGCTGGCATCCGGGGCAAAGACGAAAGTGGCCTTCCACAAAGGGTATACGTCTTTCTTTTATACCAAAACGGTCCGTGAACTGCCGGCTCCCCGCACCACAGCCGGAACGGCGCTTGAAAATCGGATGAATCTATTGGGACTCGTGGCGCAACACCCAAACTTCGATATCCGTCCCACTATCTGGCTTTCGAAGGACGAGTTGGCGATGGGACGCGAGCGAATGGCCACCGCCGGAATCGATTCCAATTCCACTGTGTATATGATTGGTGTCATCGGCAGCGGAAAGACAAAAACCTATCCGACGGCTTATATGGCCCAGTTGCTTGATACGATTGTGGCCCACACCCAGGCGACCTTACTTTTTAATTATATGCCCTCGCAGGCCGCGGAAGCACAAGCGATTTTCGATGCCTGTCTGCCTGCGACTCAGTCACACATCCGACTGGACCTCATTCCGGGAAGCATCCGCGAATTTCTTGCGCTGACCGCACATTGTGATGCCTTAATCGGCAACGAAGGGGGTGCGGTGAACATGGCGAAGGCCATCGGGATCCCGACTTTCACAATTTTCTCAACGTGGATTAAAAAAGAAGCGTGGAGTTCCTTCGAAAACGGCTCCACCAATGTCTCGGTACACCTGAAAGATGTCAAGCCTGAACTTTATGGCGACAAATCACCGAAAGAAATGAAGTCCCAGGCGATGGCATTGTATGAAGCGTTTACACCTGACCTCATTTCGCCGATACTGGTCGACTTCCTCCAACAAAATAAAAAGTAAGGATCACGAAGTGGGTTTTTCGCCTTTGACGATGCCGAAAGGTGTCCAGTTGAGCTTACGGTCCTTCACTTCCTTCCGGATGGCCAGGTTGGCGGCGAGTCCTTCAGGCGTTTTGTAGCCCCGCGCATGGTCCAAATGCAGGCAGATCGCTTTGTGGCGGATCTGTAGTCCACGGATCCCATTGTTTTCCAAACGCTCACCGAACTCGCGATCAGGTCCGCCGTATTTCATGCGTTCGTCATAGCCGTTGATCGCAATCATATCGTCGCGGAAGGCCGATGAGTTGCAGTTATTGAACGACGGATTGGTGGGGGTTACGGTATCCAACACGCTTGCCAGCGTCGCATCGGCGCGGAGTTTGAGCGTCTGTGAGAAACCGACCTTACCGAATTTCTTGAGCCATTTCACGTCGAAACACCGTCCGGCGCGGATATCATCCGGTTCGATGGCAGTGCTGGCTTCCATATTCAGTTTGCAGTACCCGCCTGAAAGGAAGCGGCCGCGTTGGGCATAGCGGGCGTGTACTTCCACAAAATCCTTACGCGGAATGCAGTCGCCGTCGGTCATGATGATATACTCGTGCTGCGCCTCCATGATGGCCACATTCAGGATTTCCTGCCGGCGATAGCCGAGGTCTTCGTGCCAGAGGTGGCGAACGGGCACCGGATAATGGGCGGCATACTGTTCGATGAGCTCGCGTGTGGCCGGGCGTGACCCGTCATCGGCAATGATTAGCTCGAAGTCTTTGTATGTCTGCACACTGTATCCGATCAAAACTTTCTCTAACCAATTCTCGGCATTGTAAGTGCTGACGACTACGGAAATTTTCATAAAATTTGGCTTCGGGCTTTGCAAAAGTACTAAATAAATTATATTTGTTGCACAATTGCTAATGAATGGACTTAACCCGTAAGGCCCCCATTTCGGTTCTTATCATAACGCTGAATGAAGAGTCCCACATGAGGGAACTTTTGACTGATTTGGACTTTGCAGACGAGGTAATAGTAGTCGATTCATACAGTAAGGACAAAACGAAGGAGATTGCACAATCCTTCCCTTACGTCACGTTTATAGAACACCCTTTCCAGAATTTTACGGCCCAACGGAATTTCGCGATTGATATGGCGCGGAACACCTGGATTTTGTTCATT
>DATGXZ010000010.1:0-3067 GCA_035298445.1 Flavobacterium sp. | reverse complement strand
GGGCGTGGTAACGGTATTGAAGGAAGTGAAATCAAAATTCCCGCATATTGACGTGGTGGTCGGAAACATTGCCACACCCGAAGCCGCACGCTACCTGGTAGAGAATGGCGCCGATGCGGTGAAAGTAGGTATTGGTCCGGGTTCGATTTGTACGACCCGTGTTGTAGCTGGTGTCGGCTTTCCACAATTTTCGGCCGTTCTGGAAGTAGCGGCTGCCATCAAAGGCAGTGGTGTTCCGGTTATTGCTGACGGAGGTGTTCGCTATACCGGCGATATTCCGAAAGCAATTGCGGCAGGCGCCGACTGCGTCATGTTAGGATCGCTGCTCGCAGGAACGAAAGAGTCACCAGGCGAAACCATCATCTTCGAAGGACGGAAATTCAAGTCGTATCGCGGCATGGGCTCTGTGGAAGCGATGCAGGAAGGCTCGAAAGACCGTTATTTCCAGGATGTGGAAGACGATGTAAAGAAACTCGTACCGGAAGGCATCGTCGGACGTGTACCGTATAAAGGGGAACTCAACGAGAGCATGCAGCAATTTGTAGGCGGTCTCCGCGCCGGTATGGGCTATTGCGGTGCCGAAGATATCCCGACCTTGCAGGAAACAGGTCGCTTCGTGCGCATCACCTCAAGCGGTATCACCGAGAGCCATCCGCATAACGTTACGATTACGAAGGAAGCACCGAATTATTCGAGGTAGGTTTCAGTCGCAGTCGCAGTCACAGTCACAGTCACAGTCACAGTCACGGTACTCTGTTAGGCAACAGGTTCCGTTTGTGCGACGTCGGAGGCTTCTAGTAAGTTGCGTTCGCCCACGATCCACAGGATATCGTGTTCTTCCAACACCACGTTCGATTCCGGGTTGAGCACGCGGCGTCCGCGCCGTTCGAGTCCGACGATGAGTCCGTGTGTTTTTTCGCGTAAAGCCGACTCCTTGATTGTCACTCCGATATAGGCGGGATTCAATACGACCAGGCTCAACAGAATGATATCGTGCTCTTTCTCATCCGGTGCGGGCTCATGTTCGTTGTGTTCAAGGTAATCCCGAAAGGCCTCCACCTGTGTGTCATTTCCCATGATGCAGATTTCATCACCGGGAAACAATCGTTCGTTACGACTGGGAATCGTAATAGTGATATGGCCACGTTTGATGAAAACGATGTTGATGCCGAACTGTTCCCGAAGTTGTAGTTCGCGCAGCAGCAAACCGGCCAGGTTTGACTCTTTCCCGATTTTGAAGATTTCCATGTGCCCATCCCACGGCGTCAGGTCGCTGCGTTTCCATTTGGCCTGGATGATCTCGCGGGCATTGAGGTTCTTGAGAAAGCGTTCTTCGAGCCGGTGGTAGCGCGCATTGAGTTTTTTAGGGAAGAGCCAATACAAAACCACGGCCGCCCCCAGCACGACAAAGGCCGTTTGTGCTGAGAAGAACTTATCGACCAGGAAGCCAACGTAAAACAACGTCAATAAAAACCGGAACAGGATCATTAGGATAAGAGGCCCCCGGTAGCGTCGTTCCTGCAGCAGGACGTTCACCTGTTCGGTCGCCACCCGCCGCATCGATAGTGCCCATAGGAAAGGTGCGATCAAAAGCAACGTCAGGACGGCTACCAACAAAGTTCCTGTAATCGAGCCTTCGCCAAGTGGAAGCAGGTAGCGTCCAGCCAGTAGGATAAGGGAAATGATGATGACCGAGTGTACCAGCACCTGCACGAGGTACGCCCGAATGACGATTTGCCAGTTGCTGGCGGATTTCCCCGAATTGGTGCGCTCGGCATATCGTTCGATCCTGCGCAACCATTTTCGCGGCAACTTGCGCTGGAGAAAACCGGCAAAAGGAGCCGAATACCGCACCATAAAAGGCGTTGTAAAGGTGGTGATAGCCGAAACTGCCACTATAATAGGATAAAGAAACGCGCTGGTGACCTTTAGGCTGGCGCCCATTGTCGCAATGATAAACGAAAATTCTCCTATCTGCGACAGACTCATGCCGGTCTGTATCGATTGCGTCAGCGGCCGGCCGGATAGCAGCGCGCCACTGGCCGCGCTCAACGACTGTCCGACAATGACCACCAGCGTCAGCACCAACACCGGCTTCCAGTGCTCGACCAGTGCGGCGGGGTCAATCAGCATTCCCACGGAAACGAAGAATACGGCGCCGAAGAGGTCTTTTACCGGCTTCATCAGGTGCTCGATGTGCTCCGCCTGCGTGGTCTCGGCAATGATGGATCCCATCATAAAGGCGCCAAGGGCGGGTGAAAAACCCACGTCTGCGGCCAGCATCACCATCATCAGGCAGAGCGCAATGGCGAGGATCAGCGTGGTTTCGTCATTCAGCAGTTTCTGCGAGCGTTTGAGAAGGGTAGGGATAAAGAAAATCCCGCTTACAAACCAAAGCACCAGGAAGAAGATAAGTTTCAGTACGGTCATGACAAGTTCCATTCCTTCTACCTGACGGGAGACGGCAATGGTCGACAGCATGACCATCATAAGGATGGCCAGCAAATCCTGCACGATCAGCGCCCCGATGACATTGCCGACGAATTTTTGGGCCTTCAGCGCCAGTTCTTCGAAGGTCTTGAGGATGATGGTCGTAGACGAAATCGACAGCATGACGCCCAGAAAGACGCAATCCATCGGTTCCCAGCCTAGGGCGCGCCCCGCAAAGTAGCCGCCGATCACCATACATACGATCTGCACGAGGGCCGTCACCGAAGCAGTGCCCCCGACGTGCATCAGTTTCCGGAAAGAAAATTCAAGTCCGAGATTGAACAACAGGAAGATAATCCCAATCTCCGCCCATACTTCCACGCTGTGAATGTCTTGCACCGACGGGAAGAAATCAAAATGGTTCCCCGCCAGGAACCCGGCAATCAAATAACCCAATACCAACGGCTGCCGGATCTTGCGGAAAAGCAACACCGCTGCACCTGCTGTGAGGAGGATAAGGCCGAGGTCGGATATGAGGGGGGAAAGCATGGTGAGAATGAACAATTAACAATGAACGATGAACAATGGGTGAAGATCGGGGAGAGAAGCAAGAAGAAAGAGGCAAGATGAAAGAAAC
>DATGXZ010000009.1:0-2273 GCA_035298445.1 Flavobacterium sp. | reverse complement strand
AGGCAGGTATTCTGTGTCGTTTGATGCAAGCCGACTGTCAAGCGGTATGTACGTCTACAGAATCCAGGCAGGATCATATACGGCCACCAAGAAGATGCAAATTCTAAAGTGAGTGCCAAGGAAAACTATTCCTGATCTGGTTGGGTGCGAAGCGCGGGGGCGCCCGCGCTTCAAGTCCCAACAGTGGCGGTTCTCTGACCGTCACATAGCGAGGAGTCGGTATGCGGGCTGGAAACGGCCCCTTACCAAGCGACTCGACAATGTAACCTGCAAGGGTGCTACGCAAACGGCCAGGTTGTAATGTAATGTGAACGCATAGGTAGCCTCGTAAATAGCGAGCAGAGGTGGACGAGTCCCTATTTTATGGACGAAGTTTTTACCATAAGATCGTAAACAGAGATGATCTTAGGGCGCCTCCGGGGTATTAGCGACGACATGGTCAGAAAGAACAGGAACGGGACTTGGGAAGCCCTCGCTGGCCCAGTTCTGCCCGAAATTCCAATCGGGTTGAGGACAGGAGCAGAGCCCTCTTATAAGGAAACGAAAGAGAGGGAAGCCGGCAGGGTGACGGATGGGGTTGTAGTACCGATGAAGTCCTGGAAACAGGACAGAGGGAAGGGCCCCTGGTGAAGAATAAACTTCTAAAGAAATGAAGGAATGTGTATTGCGCGAGCTATCAAACACAGCATGGCTTCGGGAATTTCAGAAGAAGTTGCATACGAAGGCGAAAGACGAGCCGAAGTTTCGGTTCTACAGTCTGTACGACAAGACATACCGTACGGATGTATTGACGGAGGCCTACCGCAGGGCCAAAGCCAACGGTGGAGCTTGCGGAGTAGATGGAATAACTTTCGAGGAGGTAGAAGCGAAAGGTGTTGCTGAATACTTGGCAGAACTTCAGCTCGAGATGCAGGAACATCGTTACGAACCGAAACCAGTACGGCGTGTATATATTCCGAAAGCGAATGGAAAGAAACGCCCGTTGGGCATCCCGGCCATTCGTGATCGTGTCGTGCAGACAGCCTTTCTCTTGATACTGGAACCAATCTTTGAAGCGGATTTTGCCGATTCAAGTTTTGGATTCAGGCCACAGAAGAGCGCACACGATGCGGTGCAGGAAATATACAAGTATCTGAACTGGGGTTGTGAGGAGGTGTACGATGTTGATCTGGAACAATACTTCGACACGGTCGATCACAGCAAACTCATGAAGCTTGTTGCACGTCGCATCAGCGACGCGCATATTCTTCATGTCATCAAGCAGTGGTTGAGCTGTGGGTATGTCGAAGAAAATCAACATCGGCAAAGTAACCAAGGCACACCACAGGGCGGAGTGATCAGTCCGCTACTGGCAAACATCTACCTGAACCCTGTCGATCAGGCTTTCACAAGAAATGGACTCGGCACTATCAGTAAAGGATCGATCCACCTCGTGAGGTACGCCGATGATATGGTAATATTGGCACAGAAGAATTTGGATAAAGGCATAGACCTGCTGCACCACTACACGGAGCGGTTGGGATTACGCCTGAACGAAGAGAAGACACGCCGAGTCAAAGTATCGATCGGCAACAGTGTGGACTTTCTCGGCTTCCGATTTCATAATGTCAAGAACAGGAAGAATGGGAATCGGTTCATAAAGGTCTATCCAAGTCCGCTTAGTCAGCAACGGTGCCGTGACACGGTACGGAAATATATCCATCACTCAATTCCCCTTCGTGTGAAGGAGCAGATAGAAAATGCGAACCGGTATCTGCGTGGCTGGATGGGATATTACCGACTTGGCAATGGAGCGGATGTGTTCAGCCGGTTGGCTCAGTTTGTTCGACGTCGAGTACAACATGTCATCTGGCGACGAAAAGGTAGACGTGGATATGGATTCGGGAAACTGAGTGCGGATTACATCTACGGTCAGCTGAATCTATTTAATGACTATCATGTCGCATGGTTTTCGAAATAGTATGTTGCTTCTTCATGAGAGCCGTATGAGGGAAAACTTCACGTACGGTTCAACGAGGGTTCATAAGATAATAGAATGATGGTCCGATTGAGCGGGACACTCGTCCGAAAGGAGAGAAACGGCCCGAGGACTCACAAGACCTGTACATCACTACGCTTATGTCCTACTCTACAGTATCAAATGATACCGAGGGTCAAGCGGTAAAACAAAGATACACTGCCTATCGTCACGAGTCAAGCGGTATCAGGTCAAGATACTGCTTGACGACTGATGATTTCAAGCGGATGATTCGAGAGATGGTGTCTACATCATC
>DATGXZ010000008.1:0-14096 GCA_035298445.1 Flavobacterium sp. | reverse complement strand
TCGGTCGTGCTAACCTCTCATTCAAAGAGAAGTATGTATTGACGTTGTCTGGACGTCGCGACGGTACTTCCAAGTTTACCGGCTCTAATCGTTGGGGCTTCTTCCCGGCTGCCTCTTTTGCGTGGCGACTTAAAAATGAGTTTTTCAAGGATAGCCAGTCGCTGTCTGAGTTGAAACTTCGCGTAGGTTACGGTATCTCCGGTCAACAGGACATCCCAGCCGATAAAGCCATCCTTTTCGTTGTTACGGGTGATAGCTATTCACAGTACATCATGGGTGACGATGCTATTCCAATCGTAATCCCGCAAGCCTATAACCCAGCATTGAAATGGGAAGAGACCGCGACCGCGAACGTAGGTATTGATTTCGGCTTCCGCGACAACCGCATCACTGGTAGTTTCGATGCGTTCTACAAAAAGAGCGACGACCTCCTTGTAAATGCAGCAGTTGCTGACGGAGGGAACTTCTCCAACGCGACATTCCAGAACGTAGGAAGCTTTACAACACGTGGTTTGGAATTCCAAATCAGCGCCGACGTCATCCGTAAGGAGAAGTTTACATGGAACGTCAACTTCAACGCGACGTCATACCAACGCAAAATTGATGAGCTGATCTACAATACTGATATCAAGGTCGGCGATAACATTGCCGGTACCGGAACGCAGTTGAACCTCTTCAGCGAAGGCTTCGCTCCATTTGGATACTATGTATACAAACAACTTTATGACAATAACAACCAACCAATCGAAGGCGCTTACGCAGATTTGAATGGTGATAACGTCATTAACGATCAGGACCGTTACATCTACCATGATCCAGATCCAGATTTGACACTCGGTCTTGCTTCTACCGTAAACTGGGGCAACCTCGATTTCTCTTTCAACATGAGGGCAAGTCTGGGTGCACACGTTTTCAACGCGAATCAGGCAGCGAACGCACAATATGACCTTCTCCTGGCGGGAACCGGTTTGGCCAACACACCAGCCGCCACCCAACAGTACGGATTCAACACTACTGCGAATGTGGTATTGTCTGATATCTGGGTGGAAGATGGTTCGTACCTGAGAATGGATAACGTCACAATCGGCTACACATTCCCGGAATGGCTTGATAAAAAGGCATCACTGCGCCTTTCAGCAGGTGTTCAAAATGCGTTCTTGTTAACGAAATACAGCGGACTTGATCCGGAGTTGACCAACAATGGTGTCGACCGTACGATCTATCCAAGACAACGTACATTCCTCTTTGGAGTTAATGTGAAATTCTAAAAAAAAAAGTTATTATGAAAAATTGGAAATTAAGTCTCACTTTGCTTGCTGCGGCGTTTGTTTCGTTGCAGTCCTGTACAAGCGACCTCGATCAGTCGCCTACGGACGACGACGCATCGCTTGCAGGTGACTTTTATGCATCTCCTTCTGCTTATCGTCAAGGATTAGCAGGAGTGTACGGTAACCTGTCTTTGACGGGTACTACCGGAGCAGGTTCGTCTTTCCTTCAGGGAATCGACGCCGGTACGTCTCAGTTCGGCCGGTGTTTGTGGTATCTAGAGGATTTGACTACAGATGAGGTTATCTGGAGCTACGAGAATGATGGCGGCGTGAAGGAACTTCAACGCAACATCTGGACCGACCAGAATCCGATCCTTATCGGAATGTTTAGCCGCACCATGGCGGAAGTGGCAATCGCAAACGAGTACCTTCGTCAAACAACACCGGAGAAGGTAAGCAGCCGCGGACACAATGACCCCGCGCTATTGGCCGACATTGAGGTCTATCGTAATGAAGCACGTGTGCTGCGCGCCTATGCGTACTACGTGATGATGGACCTGTTTGGAAAAGCACCTTTTGTTTCGGAGACCGATCCGCTTAACGTTCGGGGGCCAGAATACGATCGTGCCGCCCTGTTTACATTTATTGAAAGCGAGCTTAACGAGGTCATTCCAAACCTGAAACCTGGTCGTGCCAATGAATACGGTCGTCTTGACCAAACCATGGCACAAATGATTCTGGCCAAGATGTATCTCAACGCTGAGGTATATATCGGAGAGAACCGTTATGCGGATTGCGTTACCCAACTCAACAGCATTCTGAGCTCTGCTTATGCACTTGAATCAAACTACCTCGACAACTTTAAGGCCGATAACAACACGTCTACAGAAGTGATTTTTGCGCTTCAGGCGGACGGTCAGGTAACACAGAATTATGGTGCTACTACGGTTATCATCAACGGTCAGGTGGGTTCAATCGAAGGTAACGGAAGCCAACTCGGTGTAGGTGGATGGGGCGGTGCCCTTCGTCTTCGCAAACAGATGGTACAGAAGTTTGAAGGCGACGATTTCACTAACGACGAGCGTAATACGATTATTTCGGGTTCGCGCGACATTGAGATCTCCGATATCGCCAACCGCGACCAGGGGTATATCCTTGCTAAGTTCAGCAATATCAGTTCTACCGGTGTACCGGGTCAGAACGGTACATTTGTCGATACCGACTTCCCTGTATTCCGTCTGGCGGATGCCTACCTGATGTATGCAGAGTGTGCGGTTCGTGGTGCAGCCGGCGCTTCTATTGCAACCGGTACCAACTACGTGAACCAACTGCGTCAGCGTGCCAACAATGGTTCGACTGCGGCTAACATCGCGGATGGTGAGTTGACACTCGACTTCATCCTCGACGAGCGCGCACGTGAGCTCCACTGGGAGGCCCACCGTCGTCAAGACCTAATCCGCTTCGGTAAATATACCGGAGGCAGCTACAACTGGGCATGGAAAGGTAACGGCCAGAATGGTATCGCGATTTCGAACAATTTGAAGGTGTTCCCTATCCCGGCTTTGTCAATTGCCGCCAATCCAAATTTGACACAAAACACAGGTTATTAATCAGAATATAAACGAATTTAAGATGAAAAATATAGTAAAATCGATTGCTTTTGCTGCCCTTTTCACCAGTCTGGTTGGCTGTGAAGGTGAAGATAATTTCAAATATGTTGAACCGGAAGGAGAATTTCAGATTCTCTCTCCCGTGTCGGGTGACGGCGCTGTATTGAGCCCTGAAACGCCTTTGAACCCAGGTCTTTCCCTTACTTGGGAGGACATGAACTATGGTACTCCTACCGAAGTTACCTACACCATCGAAGTAGACAAAAGTGGGGATGAGTTCGATACGCCACTCGTATTGACCCAAACAACCAATACCTACGCTACTGTAACGTCTGATGCACTGAATGGTGCAGCCGTAGGTGCAGGTTTGACACCATTTACACAAGGCGGTCTTGAAGTACGTATCAAATCGTCTATCGGAAGTAACGATGAAATGCCACACTACTCAAACGTAATTACTTATCTGGTAACACCTTATTCTACAGATCTTCCAAAGCTGGCCGTTCCGGGTAACCACCAGGGATGGAATCCGCCAACAGCACCACGTATTGCTGCTTCTGCTTTCGGCGAAACAGACTATGAAGGCTATATTTGGCTTGACGGCGGTTTCAAATTCGTAGCGCCTGATCCAGCCGGAAACTTCAACTGGGGTAACACTGATTGGGGTGACGACGGTTCATTCTCTAATGCACTCGTTGAATCAGGTGAGTCTGATTGTAGCGCTACAGCCGGTTACTACCGCGTTCGTGCCAACACCACCACTCTCGTGTATTCTGTTGAGCCAACAACCTGGGGCATCGTAGGTGCCGCTACACCAGGTGGATGGGATGCAAGTACTGCGTTGACTTACAACACCACTAACAAAACTTGGGAGGGTGACGTTACCCTTTCGGCGGGTGAGTTCAAGTTCCGTGCGAACAATGCATGGACTATCAACCTCGGCGGCGATCCGGATGAAGATGGTTCTATGAACTATGACGGTCCAAACCTCTCAGTTGCTGCAGGTGGTTCGTACCATGTGGTTCTCGACCTGAGCAACCCACGCAAGTACACATACACGCTGACTGCGAACTAAGAACTATATTAAACATAAGGAAGGGCTTTGCTTGCAAAGCCCTTTTTTTCCATTACTCCAGGCTATGAAAAAAGTTGTATTGCTGTTTGCAATTATGTTTGGCTTTTGTGTTTCGGCGCAAATCACTACTACTCCGTCTCCGCCTGAGGCCAACCAGGCAGTTACCCTATTCTTCAATAAGGCAGGTACGGGCTTGGCGACCTATAATGGCACCATCTATGCCCACATGGGCGTGACCGTTAATAACGCTACCTGGCAGAACGTAAAGGGGAGCTGGGGGAATAATACCACGCAACCGGCCCTTACATTGGTGTCCGGTACGACCTACAGTCTGACCATCACTCCGGATCTTTACACCTATTTCGGTGTATCCAACTCCGCGGCTCTTACACAGATTTGTGTCGTGTTCCGCTCGGATACCGGGGGCCAGCAAACCACAGACTATTTCGTCAACATCGGTGCATTCCAGGCTACTTTAACGGCCCCTGCGCTGAACGGTACGACCATCATCAATTCAGGCGGCAGTTTGGCCATTACGGCGAACAACACCAACGGAAACGCGTCGTATAACCTGTTGGCCAATGGAACCAGTATTTATACGTCAACCGGATCTACCTTCAGCTACACCGATTCCAACATCACCACCAACAAAAACTACGACCTCCAAATTACGCAGGGCGTTACCACGTTCTCCCGTCAGTTTGCGGTGGTCGTAAACCCAGGAACCGTATCGCAGGCAATGCCTACCGCTATGGAAGATGGTATCACCTACAGCGATGTCGACAACACGAAAGCGTGGTTGGTGCTCACTGCTCCTGGGAAGGATTTTGTATATGTTGCGGGTAATTTCAACAACTGGCAACCGGACACTTCCTACGCGATGAAACGCGATCCGTCCACCCAGAAGTTTTGGCTCGAACTGAGCGGACTTACCCCGAATGCTTACAATTACTATCAGTATTGGGTTGTGGATACCACACCGACCACCAATTCACCTGCGTTGGTGAAAACTGCCGATCCTTACTCGACTTTGGTCGTAAATCCGTATGATGATCCGTATATCCCGGCTGCCAATTATCCGAATATGCCTGTTATGCCGGCCGGACAAAGCCGCGATGTAACCGTTCTGCAAACCGGACAAACGCCGTATAACTGGCAGGTGACCAACTTCACAAAACCTAAGAAAGAGGACCTTATCGTGTATGAGGTGCTAGTGCGTGACTTCGATGCGGATCGTTCCTACCAAAACCTGATTGACCGTATCGAGTACTTCAAAAACCTGAAGATCAACGCGATCCAACTGATGCCAGTCATGGAATTCGAAGGCAATGAAAGCTGGGGATATAACACCTCGTTCCACATGGCACTCGACAAGTTCTATGGATCTGCAAACAAATTCAAAGAGTTCATCGACCTCTGCCACCAAAACGGTATCGCAGTCATCCTTGACGTTGCGCTTAACCACGCTTTTGGACGTAACCCAATGGTGCGTATGTGGATGAAAGACCCTGATGGTGACGGATGGGGAGACCCGGCTGCCGACAACCCATATTTCAATGAGTTTGCAAAACACTCTTACAGTGTAGGCTCCGATTTCAACCACTCGTCTGCGTTGACCAAGAATTATGTCAAGCGCGTCGTCAAGCAGTGGATCGAAGAATTCCATATCGACGGTTTCCGTTGGGACCTAACGAAGGGCTTTACACAAAACTGCTCCGGAGGCGATGATACCTGTACCAATAACTACCAGGCCGATCGGGTTGCAGTGTTGAAAGAATACGCTGATTACTCGTGGCAGCTTGACCCAACGCACTTCGCCATTTTTGAGCACCTTGGTTCAGATAATGAAGAGCAACAATGGGCGAATTACCGTCTCAACGAGACGCCAAGCAAAGGAGTGATGATGTGGGGTGAGATGACCTACCAATACTCCCAGTTGATGAAGGGCTATTCGCAAGACGGCGATATTTCCCGTATGGGCAACGTATCGCGCGGTTTTACCGCTAAGCGTCTTATCGGATATCCAGAGAGCCACGACAAAGACCGCATGGTCTATGGCGCGATGACCTTTGGTAACTCAAATGGTGTGTCACCTCTCAACAACCTGAACAATTCGCTTACGCGGATGTCAACACTTGGGGCCGTATCACTTTTGGTTCCCGGACCTAAAATGATCTGGCACTTCGCCGAGCTTGGATATGACGATTCCATCTACACCTGTACCAACGGTACGGTGAACACCGAATCAGATCCAACGGCGGGCGACTGTAAATTGTCGACGAAGCCGCAGGAGCAGTGGACCAATAACTGGTTAAGCGTTCCGGCGCGTCTCGCGGTATACAATAACTGGTCAAAGATGATCAATATGAAGATCAACGAGCCGGTCTTTGAAGGTGATTATGCTATCAGCCCCGACGGCAACAATATCCGCCAGCGTATCTACGTCTACAATAATGCATTGCCGGCCAACCAGTTGAAGAATGTCGTGATTATCGCAAACTTCTCGGTAGCCGCCCAGAACATCAACCCAAGTTTCCCTTATACCGGCACCTGGTACAACCTGATGGACAACACGTCTATGAACGTCACCAATACAACAGCGACGATTTCAGTGCCGGCGGGTGAGTTCCGTATCTACGGTAACCAACTCGCAACATTGGGTCAGGAAGAGTTTGACACCATGGAGAACGTCATGCTGTATCCAAACCCATCGTCCGGATCATTCCAGATCAATACAGATGCCGATGCCGTAGAGGTGTTCAGCATCACCGGCCAACGCGTGAAATCGTTCCCGCGCACGGCGATGGGTGATACCTATCAGATAGGTGACCTTCCTAACGGGGTGTATCTTGTAAAAATCAGCCAGGGCAGTCGCCAGAAAACAGTGCGACTTGTTCGGCAGTAATGTGAGTTAGTTATAAAGAAAAAGCCTCCCGGATTCCCAGGAGGCTTTTTTATTGTTGTGCGCCGCGACGATTACTTGGCCGTGGCGATCGAGAAATTCAGTTTCAGTTCCGAACCAATCTGAAGCACGTCGACTAAGTCTTGCACCTGCAGGTCTTTCGGAATACGCACGATTACGGTTTTATCACCCCGCTCGGTCGTCAGGCGCTGCAACTCGTCGCGCAACTGCGTGAAATCGACCTGTTGCTTGTCAAGGTAATACAGTTTGTCGTCGGTCACCGACAACGTCAGGTGGTTCTTGTTGGTGTGTTCGGTAGTCTTCGCTTTCGGAAGCATCAGCCGGATCACATTCGGATTCGCCAACGTCGAAATAATCAGGAAGAACAACAACAGGAAGAACATGATGTCGCTTAGTGATGCCGTCGGGATTTCAGCGTGAAAACGCCGTGTTCGCTTAATGGCCATGTGGTTGCTGGATTACGTTGACAATCTCGAACGACTGCTTCTGCACCTTAAGCACGAAGTTGTCGATCATCATGTTGAACAAATGGTAAGCGGAATACGCGACCACGCCCACTACAAGTCCGGAGCCCGAACTGATCATCTTCTCATACAGACCTTCTGAAATGTTCCCGATACTCACGTCGGAGGTTTTCGAAATCTCATAGAAGATCCGGATAACACCCGAAATCGTTCCGATAAACCCGAGAATAGGCGCAATACCCGAGATTAACCCCAGGTACCCGAGCCCTTTTTCCATTTGGGCTACTTCTATGTTGGTTTGCTTCTCCATCGCCGACTCGATCTCGCTGATCGGCCGCCCGATGATCGAAATGCCCGCATGCAGGATGTTACCCGTGGCCGCCGGTGTACGGTGGCACAGCATCAAAGCGGTTTCGATTTTACCGGCACGGAGTTGCGACTTAACATCGCTGACCAACGTGGCGTCTTGTTTCGTCGCCTTTTTGATCGACAGGTACCGTTCAATGATGACATACACACAGAAGAACAACAACAGGATAATCGGGATGATCAGGATACCCCCTTTCATCAGGAACGAGAAATACGAGATGTCGCCCGCAGGCGCCGTTTTCGCAGCGGTCTCGGTAGCGCTGGCAAGGGTGTCGTTTACGACTTCTGATTGTAACGATAAGAAAGAAATCATGCTAAATCGGTTTGGTGTGAAGGGTTATCGACAAAAATAGCGATTTTTTATCGCTGGGTCCTGCCAGCATAACGAGGTTTTTGAAGATAAAGTATGGCATCGGGGAAAGTGCGCCCCTGATGGAGTAGGATGGGTGGGCGTTCCGGCGCTTGCTTAGTAGGCAGCAGACAGTCGTAGTGGGCAGTAGTACCACCCAGTCGCGGTCGCAGTCGGCGCCGTCGGGCTATTCGTTCCAAGTCCTCGCTCGTGCCTCGCTCCGGGCTTTCCACTGCGATCCCTAACGCAACAGGCTTCAAAGAACGGTAACTTTCGGTAGAATGAGGACGTTTCCTTACAAGAGTCAGCGGACCCTACATCCGCGCCATCGATGCAAGAAGCGCGTCCTATTCTTTAAAAAGTCAATGTTCTTTGAAGCCTTTCGCGTTAGCGATCGCAGCATTGTTTGAGCTCTTTTGCCGCGACCGACCTTTAGGGAGCGGCAAAAAGCGAGTGCGGAGAGCGCGACGGCACTTTTGAGGAGTTAGTGGTCAGTGAGTAGTAATTAGTGGCGCCGGAACGCCGTTGTTAGTCGCAGTCGCAGTCTCAGTCTCAGTGACAGTCTCAGTCACAGTTTCAGTCACAGTCGTAGTCACAGTCTCAGTGACAGTCTCAGTGGTAACTAGCCATCGACCACTTACTACTGATCACTTACTGCTGACCACCGACTACTAACTACTAACCACTTATCACTATATTTTGAATCCCACCGACAAATACACCGTACGTCCTTCGCCCGGCAAAATACCCGGACCCGGGTAGCCACCCGAACGGCGCGTGGCATACGACTCGTCTGTCAGGTTGTTGATGCCTGCTTTGATGTTGTAATGCTCGAGGAATTTGTATTCGGCCGACAGGTCATACAGGTGGTAGCCGTCAAGCAGGCCGGTCGTGCCGTTGGCTGACGGTTCGTAGGTGTTGTTCGCATCGGTGAAAATACGGCCCGAACGGCGGTGTTGCAGCGTGCAGGAGAACTGCGAGGTGCTCCATGACAGGCCGAAACTGTGGATATAGCGCGGTGCATTCTCTACGCGGTTACCCGACAGGTTGCCTTCGGTGATCACCACATTCGGTGCGGTGCCGGTCGCAGTGTAGGTCTTGAAATCGGTATAGCGTGCGTCGATGAAGCTCATCGAGGCAAAGGCGTCGAGGCTGCCGTAGGTGTTCTTGCAGTCAAACAAAGCCGTGAGGTTGACGTTCATGAAGCTTTCGATCCCCTTGTTAACCGACTCGCCCAGGTTGGTGCGGTAGAGGTAGGTGCCCTGCGACGGGTCATTGTTGACGAACTGGCGAACACCCCCGATGCGGTTGTTGTATTTCAGGTAGAACAGGCCGACATCAAAGTTCAGGATGTCGCGGTATTTGCCACGGTAACCGAAGTCGGCGTTGAACCCATCCGCGTCTTTCAGGTCTGGATCGATCACGTCGGTTACGGCCGGCGGCGTCAGGTCAGAGAACAACACCGGACGGTAGGCCTGCGAGATATTCGCATAGAAATTCGTAGATCCGAGGCGGTATTCGAGTCCGAGACCGAACAACGGCTTGCTACGGTCGATGGTTTCGTTTTCAAGCATGACGGGGTTGCCACCGCTGATGCCGAAACGGCCACCCGCTTCTGACTGGATGTTTTCGTAGCGGACTCCGGGTGTAACGCTGAAGTTATCGGTCACCTTAAACTGGTTTTCCGCGAAGAAAGCCACGTTGCGCGTTCTGAAGTCGAGGTCGCGGGCAAAGTCGCCTTCGATGTTCAGGTCGAAGTTAGAGCCTGTGCTGCCCCGGCCTTCCTGTCTGCGTTGTGTTTTCGCCTGGTAGACGCGCACGCCGAACGCCAGGTTGCTCTTCATCTTGCCCAGGGCATATTTGAAGATACTGCGTGTTTCAAGTCCGAAGTTCTCATAATCGTCGCGGTCGACACGGCGGTGGGCATAGGCGTTCGTAGCCGGGTCAATAGCGTCTGACAGGTTTGCAGCCCCCGTAAACCCAACGCTGTTGCGCGCGCTGACGAGTCCGAAAAGTTTGGCGTTGAAGCTCAGGCGGTCGCTGAACTGGGTGTCAAGTTGCAACGAGAAGACGTTCCACGGTGTGCCGAACCAGTTGCGCTCGCGATACGACTTGCGCGGGTCGTCTTTGAACTGTGCGTCGGTGAGGCCACCCGGTTGCTGCATTTCGTAATCCATATTGGTGTACTCGGCGGAAAGCTCCGTTTTTGAGCCAAACCGATACGCCACGAAGGCATACGTATTGCGCACGTTATAGCGGTTGTTCTCGCGCCATCCCTGGCCGCTGCGCGAGTCGTTATACACATAATATGACCACCTTTTATAGGTACCGCCGATGGCGTTATACGAGCTCACCAATTGGTAACTGCCGATCGTGTTTTGGGTTTCGAACGTGAACGCCTGTTTGCGCTCGCGTTTCAGGATATAGTTGAGCATGCCGCCGAACTGTGGTCCAAACTGCAGCGAAGCGCCGCCCCGCACGATCTGGATGCTTTCCACGGCCTCCATCGGCGGGTTGTAGTACGCTTCCGGGTAACCGAATACATCGGATGAAATATCATACCCGTTCTGGCGGGTGTTGAATTCCCAGCTGCGGTTCGGACTCAACCCGCGTACGGCCACGTTCACCTGTATGCCCGAGCCTTCGTTTTCCCAGATCGTCACACCCGGCACCCGCGAGAAGATCTCACGTGCGTTGTTCGTCGCGAAGTTGCCGTTGATATTGCCGAGTTTCAGCACTTCGTTCTTCTTGCCTGAAAACAATACGTTGTTTTTGGTTTCGGGTAGGCGTTCCGGACTTTGGGGTTTGGGGCTGATGCGGATCGTGTCGAGCGCTACCAACGAATCTTGTGACTGTGGCAGGCGTTGGGCGTAGGTCGATGCGGTGACGGCCAGGCCGAGGGCGAGTAGGTATTTCATGCGAAAGCGTTATTTTTCGCCCGCAAAAATAGGCTAATTTTATTTAGACAAATTACAAATAGGAAAATATTTCAAGGTTTTTTTAGGGCGTTCCGGCGCCTGCCTGCTATTGCCCACGGCGGTCTACTTCCAACTGCCTACTTCCAACCGCCCACTGCCCACTGGAAAAGCGCCGTCGGGTGCTATGCTGCAAGTCCTCGCTCGTGCCTCGCTGTGGGCTTTCCGCGTCGCCCCCTAACGCGGGCCGCGGAACTTTTGCGTTGGTGGGAAGTGCAGGTTGGCGGCTGCGTGCGAACGACAGGGCAGAAGGATTGACTTTACTCCAACAAAAAACCCGAGCGTGAACTCGGGTTTAAGTGGTACCTCCAGGAATCGAACCAGGGACACACGGATTTTCAGTCCGTTGCTCTACCAGCTGAGCTAAGGTACCTCGCTAATGCGGCTGCAAATATAGAAGGATTTTTAATTGTTGCAAAAGAAAAAACATAAAAAAATCTCTTTGTACCTTCGCCCCGAAACCCTGCCAAAATGATCCTTGCCGTCGATATCGGAAATACCCGCACCAAGGCCGCTGTCTTTCAGGAAGGTGCGCTTTTGGAGGTGTGGGTCCTCGACCGACAGTCACCCGTATCCGACATCGCGCCCCTTCTTTCGAAGTATGCCGTGCGGCAGATTGTCCTGGCTTCGGTCACGGCTGCCGGCGCCGAAGAATGGCAGTCGTTCGGACTTCCGGTATATGCCATCGGACGCCAGTCACGGCTTCCTTTTTTCAATGCTTACGGCACGCCCGATACCCTAGGCATCGACCGCATGGTACTCGCGTCGGGCGCGACGTTGGCCTATCCGAAGCAACACCGTTTGGTGATCGATGCCGGCACCTGCGTCACCTATGATTATGTAGATGCCGATGACCGCTACCACGGGGGCGCCATCTCACCGGGACTCCGCCTTCGCTACGAAGCCTTGCACCGCTATACCGCCAAATTACCGCTGCTGCACACGGGTGAACCCACGGGCCTGATCGGCGATTCGACGGCGGCTTCCATCCATTCCGGAGTCGTCAATGGACTTGCGCTTGAAATAGACGGTTTTATCGCCTCGCTGGTGCGCGAACGTCCAAACTTTACCATTATTTTAACGGGCGGCGACACCGAAATTTTGGCTAAACGATTAAAAAATACCATATTTGCCCATCCAAATTTCCTGCTGGAAAGCCTGGTGCGCACGTTTCAATATGCCCAACATGACCAATAAGTTCTTTGCCGGCCTGCTCCTCTTTGTATCCGCCGGCCTTTTTGCCCAAAACGGGTCGTCATCGCCTTACTCTTTTTATGGTATAGGTGAAATCGTTGCAGGAGGTACTGCCGACGCCCGGGCCATGGGAGGCATCGGCGTCGTATCTGACAGTATCCATATCAACCTTTTGAATCCCGCCGGTTATTCTATCCTTCGCCGTACGACCCTTGGGGTCGGAGGGATGCACAACCGCCTGTTGCTGACCACCAATGCCGATCGCGACCGCGCGACCAGCACCAACCTGAACTATATCGCCGTTGCCGTACCGTATAAAAAATGGGGCTTCGGCTTCGGACTTATGCCGTTTTCGTCTGTTGGATACCGCCTGGCTTCGAAAACCGTGTCGTCTATCGACACCGACGAATACGACCTCAAACAGTATTCCGGCTCCGGCGGCGTCAACCGTGTGTTCTTTGCGGGTTCCTACGCCATCAACAACCACTGGAACGTGGGGTTGCAATACGATTTTAATTTCGGACAGATCGAGAACATCAGTATCGAGAACCCATATGGCGTGCAACTGGCGAAACGCGAGAACGTAAATTCCGACCTGCAGGGCAATACCCTTACGGCGGGCGTGCATTTCAAGACCCAGTTCGCCAAGAAGTATGATTTTTATGTCAGCGGGGTGTATGCCCTCGAAACGAAACTTCGGCACACGGCCACCCGAACCGTCTCGACGGTGGCTATTTCTGCTAACGGCGACCAGACGGTAGTCGACACGGAGGAACTCGAGAGTGGTGCGTTCGAAACGGTTACCTTGCCGGCGCGTTTTACCTTTGGTTCCGGTTTCGGACGGGCACGCAAATGGCTTGTGGCCGCAGAAGCCTCCATCGCCTCATCCGGTTCCGGCGGGCGCTTCGACATTACAGACGGTAGTGGTAACTCGCTCGTAGGGTATAACAGGTCGTCGCGCTACAGTCTCGGCGGTTACTTTATCCCACGCTATGACGCCTATAAGGGGTATTTCAAGCGGATCGTGTATCGTGCAGGTGTGCGCTATGAAGATACCGGACTCAACATTGAAGGGAACAAAATCGAAGACCTGGCCGTGACTTTCGGTTTCGGTCTGCCTATGCGCGGTACCTTTACCAATATTAACCTGGGCTTCGAACTAGGCCATCGCGGCACACGGGCCGGCGGTCTTATCCACGAGAATTATACCAAGATCAGCCTGGCGTTCTCGTTCAGCGACCTGTGGTTCATCAAGCCGAAATACGACTAATACGATGCGACGTCGTTTGCTTCTCATCCCTTTTGGTGTGTTGGCACTGTCGCTGACGGCTATCGGATGCGGGAACAGCCTCAATGACGTGCGCAAAATTTATTTCTCTGAGTTCTCACCAACTGGCGAGGCCGATGACATCGACGTGAAATATACCGACTCGGGCCGCATCGCTGCGGTGCTTGTGAGCCCTAAAATGCTCGACTACGCGACCGTCGACTATCCGTTTACCGAATTCCCGAAAGGGGTGAACGTCACTTTGTATGACAAGAAGGGCCAGAAAACCTTCATCCGTTCCGATTATGCCGTGCAGTTCAAAGGCACTGAATTGATCGACCTTCGCGGAAATGTTACGATCACCTCGGAAAACGGCAGCGTCATGAACACCGAACAGTTGTATTTCGACCAGAAAAACGATTGGTTTTATACGGAAAAACCGTTTACCTTTAAGAACCCAAAGAGTGGCTCGACCCGCGGACAGGGTATTGATTTCAGCAAAGATTTCAAGCGTGTCAATTTCCAGCGTGTCTCCGGACTCATAAACGAAAGCGAATAACATGAAATACCTATCCATCACCCAATATGTATATGTAGTGCTG
>DATGXZ010000007.1:0-3683 GCA_035298445.1 Flavobacterium sp. | reverse complement strand
ATTTCTTTCCATCGCCCGCGCCCAACACGGTCTTTCCAACGTTATATTCTTTGATGCGATCCTGTTCGGCATGTTCGACGGCGACCACAATGATCTTGCCGATTTTATACTCCGACATAACCGCGAGCTTCTTGTCGATTTCCCAGTTGCCGTACTTCGCCTGCTCGTTGAACAGGTTTTGGGCGTCATGCAGGTACATCACCGGATAGGTTTCGGTCGACGTTTCGTAGTCGTGCGGCAATAAGGCCCACACCCGGCGTTTCTTCCCGAGTTGCGGCATCTCGAACTGGTCGGAGATCAACTCGACTTTCGGCAGGAAATGATTGCGGAACGGCAACCAGTTTTTCCGCCATTTATCGACGTGTTCGCGGCGGACGCCCTGGTGCTGCCGACACGAGCGGTTTTCGGTACGGTTGCCATAGCGGTCGATTTCCACTTCACTCCAGTCGCCTTTGGTGAATTTGTAAAGCAATTCATCCGGGTAGGCAAAATCGTCGGGGAAGCGGAAATGGTATAATCCGTTTTCGATGCGTTCCATCTGGAAGCGTTCGTCCTGGGTGTGCCAGTTATTGAAATTACCGGATATATAGACCGGACGGATGTCGTCCTCATCTGTCGTCAATACGATGTTCAGTTGGGGTTCGTCGAGTTCGTCGGGTGCTGACGATGGCTTGTTTTTGGCGGTCTTCATGTACAAAACAACCGTGGTTTTGATCAAAAAAGTAAAAATAGTCGTTTGGATGGTTCCACAAAAGAAAAACCCGGTCGTTTCACCGGGAATTATCGATTTTCGAAAAAAGGGAAGTCGTTTTTGCGAATCATTTTGCGGCGTAGGACCGTCGTCCCATCACGCCCAGTTGCTGGATGAAATCACGGGGCGACTGGTCTTTGTAGATGCCTGTTTTCCCGAGTGTCTTTCCGTCTTTTCCCAATACGACGACATACGGGAAAAATCCATCCTTATTATAGCGTTCTACCAGCAGCAGGTTGCGATCGGCCTGGGCGTCACTGACTTTATCCGCTGCGTTCTGGGCGAAATCCATCTTTACCAATACATAGTCGTCGGCTGCTTCCCGGAACTCGGGCGAATCAAAGACAACGGTATCGAGTTTGGTGCAGTTCTCACAGCCTTCGGAAAGGGTGAAATACAACAGGACTTTCTTGCCCTGGCGTGACGCATCACGAATGGCGCGATCGACGTCGGAACCCCAGGATTGCGCCTGCATCATGGTGGAGGCCGCAAGTGTGATGAATAAAAGTACGGGCGTTTTCATAGCACTGAAAATATACCCTAAATGTAATAGGATTTTTATTCGATGCCCTTACATCCACACACTATTTTTTTAACAGGATGGGGGCGATTGTTAATTACGGGGCATGGCTATCTTATATACCTCGTTCGCGTTTTGGGTTGCTTCAGTCTAGCCGCACAACAACCGTAGCAAACTTCGTCATACCATGCCATTGTATTTGCGGATGAACCATTCGGCACCGAAGGCCGCGGCAATCAGTAAGAGTAAGGTCGTAAGGTCGATGAGCGGGATGCGGCGCGTAATGGCCTTTTCAATCGATTTGTATGAGGCGTCGGCCAACAGGGTTTCAATCAACGCATCCGCCTGTTGCGGCAGGAAGGTTTGCCCTTTGGTTTGGGCGGCCAACTGCTTCAGCTTGGGATAATCCGGGTTTACGAATTGCTTCTCGATGTCGAAGTCGAGAATCTCGAAGCCGGCGCTGTAGGTCTTGCCCGAATTACTTTCCTTGACCGTAAACGAATAGGGTCCGGCGGCAAAACCATCGAGGTTGACTTTGAACGCATTTCCGCCACGCACCATATCATATTGGGTGGTCTTTTTCGTCTTCCGGTTGGTCAGGGAAATCGACAGGCGGGCCTTTTCATCAAATTCGTAGTTCTTATTGAAATACTGGGCCGTGATTTCGATGGCATCGCCTGAATTGTAGAAACGTTCGTGGTTGACGACCAGCGATTTCTTCGTATCGTTTGATGCCAGGAACTGGATGATCTTATCGGTAAACACATCGAATTTCTCGAAATCGTTGTGGTCAACGTGGTATTGCAGGCGCCACTTCCAGAAATTCTCTCCCAACAGGAAGGCCGTCCGTTTGCCTTTGTCGTCGGAAAAACAGAGCAACGGCATGCCTGTGTCGATATTGCGGATATTCGACTTCAGCAATACATCGACGTTTCCTTTCACCTTCACCGTACCAAACGGTTGCTGCAACGGTGGGAAACTGGCGAAGCCGATATCGTCAACGGCAAATAGGTTGAACTGGGGTTCGTAGGTAGCGAGGTAATCTTCGCGCTGGGAGGTCATGCGGAACTCGAGCGCAGACTGCTGCTGGTTGAGCAGGTTGAAGTCGGTATCTCCCCCGGTAATAATAAACGTGTTGGTACCCGACTTCTTCAACGCGTCATAGACCGACCGGAAGTTGGCATCGGGCTGGTAGAGGATGACGACGTTGTAGCCCTGCAGGTTTTGCGCCTCAGCGGGTTTCAGGATCGTCACCTTGCGTTGCTGGTTCGTTTCGATGGAGCGCTTCAACGCCCCCAGATCGGGATGGTTGAGTTTGGCGACGACTGCGATTTCCGAACGCTGGTCGATGACTTCGATCGCGAACTGTTTGACGTTATTATACGTATTCTTTTCGCTTTCTTTCGATGTCAGTTGGGCACGGAAGACCTGCAAGCCGGTTTTGTCGGCGGGTAGCAACAGGTTTACGACGGCGGAACGCTTTTGGGGAGAAAAATCCACTGTCTGCTTGTTGAGTACGTTGTTTCCCTGGGCGACGCTGAACGACGCGCTGACCGACTTTGTGCCGGAATATTGCAGAAACACCTCTACCGGGAACTGATTTTTATGGAAGGCGTAACGGTTGACGTTCAACTGGGCGATGCGCAGGTCGAGGAACTGGGTGGTATCGCCCAACACCAGGGGATAGACCTTGGCGTTGGTATCGAAGGCATAGACGTAATCGTTGCCTTCGGTTTGGTTGCCGTCGGAAATCAAAACCACCGGATAGCTGCGGTTGCGGTTGATGCTTTTCAGGCTTTTGGCTACTTCCTCCAGGTCCGATTGAGGCCCTTTGAAATCAAGTGTATCCACCGGATGCATGTCGCGATCGAACTGATACGCCTGCACCTCGAATCGCTCGCGAATGCGGCGGTCCCCGCTCAGTTTTTCATAAAGCGCCCGTGCGGTTTTATCGGCTTTCAGATCGGCAATGGATGCGGAGTTATCGACGACCACCGGCAGTGGTGTCTTCCGTTCTTCGTAGGTAGTGCGGGTAATGCGTGGGTTCACCAGCAGCAACAACAGGCCGAGCACGCCGACGAAGCGTAGGAAAGCCAAAAGCAGGTGCGTCTTCGACCTGCTTTCGACCCTGAAGAAATATTGGTAATAGGAAATGGCAACTGCGGCCACAACGGCCAGCAGAAGCAACCCTATAGAACTTGCGTCCATGCTGTATAGCGGGTTGTGCACTACGGCGCTGCGTCAAGACGCGACCGGTGCCTCAGATAATTAGGTTAACATCCCTCCGTCGACATTGAGTACCTGTCCGGTTACATAGGCGCTCAGGTCCGACCCCAGGAACAGACACGCGTTCGCCACGTCTTCGGTGGTTCCGCCTCGTTTAAGGGGAATGGCGGCGGCCCATTCTTTCAC
>DATGXZ010000006.1:0-5147 GCA_035298445.1 Flavobacterium sp. | reverse complement strand
TATCAGCACGCTGCGCACCGGCTCGACAATGTCGTCGTGCAGGCTGCGGCCGATGAGGTCGTAATCGTGGGTGTAGAGTCCGGCGACCAAACCACCCACATTACCCCATTGCGTAATGGCGCTTTTGAGGGCGACGTTGTTTTTGAGGACGGAACGCGCGTCGGAGGTCTTGAGCTCAATTTGGGGATGGATGACGGTGGCGAACAATTCATCAGGACTCTCAATCCGGATGATGTCAAGTGGCATCGTGCTCCTGATCAGTGTAACGCCACCAAGCAGGGCGGGTGCCACGTTATCGGCATGTGCCGTGCCCGACGCCAGTTTTTCGCCTTCCATCGCAAATTGCACCAGTTCCTTGCGGGAAAAAGGTCGTCCAAGCAGTTCGTTGACACCGAACACGGCTCCGGCCGAGCTCGCTGCCGAACTGCCGATCCCACTGCCGGCCTTGATTTTCTTATAGATCTCGATCTCAAACCCGGCGTCGCTGCGAAGGGCTTCCAACAGCGCCATCGCCGCCACCCCGGCTACGTTGCGGTCGGCTTTCATCGGCAGGTCGGCGCCTTCGATTTTGACGATCCGTACGCCTTTTTCCTCCGTTTTGCGTATCACCATCTCGTCGCCTATACCGTCGAGGCAGAGTCCGAGCACGTCAAACCCGCAAGAGAGATTGGCTATGGTGGCGGGGGCAAAGAGGCGTAGGGACATGAGGAGTAGGAATTAGTAGTTAGGAGTTAGGGAGTTCGGAAGCACTAAGTCTCAGTAATCATCCCGGACTTTCCGTTTGACAAAATTACGTTTTTGGCATGGTAGGCCTATCGAGTTGTCTATTTTCTTGTTTAATGCTGATTACTTCTCGGTTGAATTCTTCTCGCTTCCCATCAAGAACCAAGAACCATGAACCATTTACCACTAACCATCACTCCACTACACATTCCCAATCCGAATCACATCCGCAAAAATACCCGAAGCCGTCACCGCAGCGCCCGCACCCGCCCCTTTGATGAGCAGCGGTTGGTCGACGTAACGGTCGGTGTAGAATAACACGATATTGTCTTTTCCTTCCAAATTATAAAAGGGATGATCGGCCGGGATGAGTTGCAATCCCACCGACGCTTTGCCATTTTCAAACTGGGCTACATATTTCAATCGGCAACCTTTTGATGCCGCGTCGCGATAAAGTTCGTCAAAGTGGCCGGCTTCCGTTTTGAGTGTTTCAAAGAATTCGGGAACGGTTCCAGCGCGGAGTGACAGGTCGGGGAGGAAGGTCTGGTTTTGAATTTCGTCGAGTTCCATCCGGTAGCCACTTTCACGGATCAGGATGAGGATTTTACGCGCAACATCCATTCCGCTGAGGTCGATGCGTGGGTCAGGTTCGGTAAAGCCCTGCACACCGGCTTCCACCACGACATCGTGAAAGGAAACACCCTCTTTGAAATTGTTGAAAATGAAGTTCAGACTGCCCGATAAGACCGCTTGTATGCGGTGTACTTTATCGCCTGATACGATCAGGTGTTTAAGTGTATCGATAATGGGTAATCCCGCGCCGACATTCGTCTCGAACAGGAAAGGCGCATTGTATTTCCGCGCCAGTTGTTTCAGGTGGGCGTAATTCTCATAGGCCGAGGCACAGGCAATCTTGTTACAGGTCACGACGGCTACGTTGTCTTCAAGGTAATCCGCGTATGTGGTCGATACGCCTTCGTCGGCGGTGATGTCGACAAAGATGCTGTTGCGCAGGTTCAGCGCCTTTACTTTTTGGATAAATGCGCTGCGGTCTGCCTTCACTCCGTTCGCCAACAGCTCTTTCCAGTCTTTGAGTACAATTCCATCCTCATCAAAATGCATGGTGCGCGAGTTCGACACCGCGATGACACGTACATTGAGTTTGAGTTGGTCTTTGAGGAACTTCCGCTGCTGCGCGATCTGCTCGATGAATTTTTCGCCCACGTTTCCGACGCCCATCACAAACAAGTTCAACTGGCGGATGTTGTCTTCGAAGAATTTTTCGTGTAGGGTATTCAGTGCTTTCTTGACGTCGGCTTCATTGATAACCACCGAGATATTACGTTCGGACGCCCCTTGCGCAATCGCCCGGATATTGACGTTGTTCTTACCCAACGCACTGAACATGCGCCCGCTGATACCTTGATGGTTCCGCATGCTTTCGCCGACAAGCGCTACGATGCACAAACCCGACTCCACGATAACGGGTTCGATGCGTTTCTGGGCGATTTCAATCTCAAATGCAGCGTCAATTGCGGTCCTCGCTTTTTCGGCATCTGCATCCTGGATTCCGATGCAAATCGAGTGCTCAGACGACGCCTGTGTGATGAAGATTACACTGATATTCTGCGACGACAAGGCCTCAAACAGCCGTTTGGAGAACCCGGCCACGCCGATGAGTGCAGACCCTTCTACCGTAAGAAGGGTAATGCCGCTGATGTGGCTGATGCCTTTGATCGGATTGGTGGATAGGGTCGCGTCATTTGAAATATAGGTGCCAGGCTCTTCAGGCGCAAAGGTGTTTTTGATCCAGATAGGGATTTGTTTGCTGAGAGCCGGTTGGATGGTAGGTGGATAAAGGACTTTCGCTCCGAAATGCGACAATTCCATCGCTTCCTGATAGGAGATGCTGGCGATGGGCCGGGCCTGTTTTACCCATTTCGGATGGGCGGTGAACATACCGGATACGTCGGTCCAGATTTCGAGTGCACTGGCATCGAGTGCCGCTGCAAAAATTGCCGCTGTGTAATCGGAACCGCCGCGGCCGAGTGTGGTGGCATGTCCGTCATGCGATGTCGCTACAAATCCCGGGACGATCGTTACCGAAGCGGATGCCGACCGGAAATAATCCCGGATCAACCCATCGGTGACGGCGAAATCGACCGTAGCTTTCCCAAAACGGTTGTCGGTTTTGATGACCTCACGGCTGTCGAGATACGCCGCATTGGGAATGGTTTCACGGAAGGCTTCCGCGATGATGTAGGACGAAAGCACTTCACCGAACCCGGCAATGGCATCTGACGTGCGGCCCGAAAGTTCTCCCAACAGGAAGCAGCCGTCCAGAAGGGTTTCCAATTGGTTGAGGCCGCGCTTGGTGTGGCTCAACAACGCGCTTTGGCTGGCTACTGGCACGAGTTCCCGAATGGCATCGAAATGGCGTGTCTCGATGTCGGTTAGCAGTTCTTTGTACGATGCATCCTTCGAGGCAGCCGCTTCTGCCGCGCGCAGCAACAGGTCGGTAACGCCGCTAAGGGCCGATACCACGACCACGAGGGATTCGTCATGTTGTTTCGCGCCGACGATATCGCGGACGCGGCTTATATTTTGTGCGTTGGCGACCGATGTGCCGCCGAATTTCAGGATTTTCATGGGTAAGGATAAAAAAGACAACTCCGTTTAAAGGGAAAATAGGCCAACTGCTGATATGGAATGATTCAACCCCGAAGGGTCGTGCCTGTACCGCTTGTGGTCAGGAAACAATTGGCCACTGTAGAAGACGGGCCCGGGATGACGGAGTACGTGTGGGTGTTCATCGCTCCCAAAAATACAATCTTTTGTAACAGACGAATGAGGTTTTGTGATTTTTGACGATTTTTCAGAAATACCTTAGTAAAATGCAAGCGAAAAACGAATTCTTTTTAGGATTTGTTCTCAAAATGGGCATTTCGTAAAAAACAACGCTAATTCGATACCAAATAGTCGTCCTAAACTTTGTTTTTTTGGGCTTGTTTACGGAATTTTGGCGCTCACTTAGCCTGCCATGCACACGACCACACATTATATCACAACCGACATCATTAGCCTCGACACAATACGAGAGGTGGTATTGACCGGCATGAACCTCGGGTTGTCCGAAGAAGCCAAGGTCAACATCCAAAAATGTAGGGATTATCTCGACCAGCGTATGGAGCGCCAAACCGAGCCGATTTATGGCATCAACACGGGGTTTGGGGCGTTATATAACATCAAAATCGACAACGACAAACTCACCCAGTTGCAGGAGAACCTTGTAATGTCGCACGCCTGTGGTACGGGCGATACGGTGCCTGCCGCAGTCGTACGGCTGATGCTGTTACTGAAGATACAGTCGCTTTGCTACGGCCACTCCGGTGTGCAGTTGGCAACGGTGGAACGTCTGGTAGATTTTTATAATTACGACGTCCTGCCAGTGGTATACGAACAAGGTTCCCTGGGTGCTTCAGGAGACCTCGCCCCTCTGGCTCATCTGTCGCTACCGCTACTCGGAAAAGGAGAAGTGTGGATGGACGGCCAACGGACCGATGCCTCGGAGCTCGAAAAACGGTTTGGCTGGAAGCCCATCGTCCTGCAGTCGAAGGAAGGCCTTGCGTTGCTCAATGGTACGCAGTTCATGACGGCGTACGGTGTGCATGTGCTGATGAAAGCGACCAAGTATTCGTACCTGGCTGACCTTATCGGGGCCGTGTCGCTTGAGGGCTTCGACGGACGTGTAGAGCCTTTCGATGAACTCATCCACCTCGTTCGGCCACACAAAGGACAAGTAGTGACCGCGCAACGCATGCTGGAATTCCTTGACGGCAGCGAGATCGTCGCCCAACCAAAGAAACATGTGCAGGATCCGTATTCGTTTCGCTGCATACCACAGGTACATGGCGCGTCGAAGGATGCCATCGATTATGTGAAAAAAGTGTTCAAGACGGAGATTAACTCCGTCACTGATAACCCTAATATCTTCGTGGGATCCGACAAAATCCTGTCGGGCGGGAACTTCCATGGGCAACCACTGGCGCTTGCGCTTGATTTCCTTGCTATCGCCTTGTCGGAATTGGGTAGCATTTCCGAACGACGGACGTTCCAGTTGATTTCGGGCCTTCGCGGCTTGCCGTCCTTTTTGGTAGACGAGCCCGGACTTCATTCAGGCTTCATGATTCCGCAATACACGGCGGCGAGCATTGCCAGCCAGAACAAACAGTTGGCGACGCCGGCGAGTATCGACAGCATCGTGTCGTCGAACGGGCAGGAAGACCATGTAAGTATGGGGTCGAATGCCGCTACGAAAGCACTGAAAGTAGTCGATAACATCGGTCGTATTTTAGCCATCGAGTTGATGAATGCGGCACAGGCGCTGCACTACCGCCGTCCGCTCCGGTCAAGCGACTTCATTG
>DATGXZ010000005.1:0-2512 GCA_035298445.1 Flavobacterium sp. | reverse complement strand
GTCGAACTTCGTTGCCCCGTCTTCCACACGGACCTTGCTTTCGAAAGACGAATAGCTGTTTTGTGTGCCAGGGTATTTTTGTGCGATGAAATCCTTCAGTACTACGCGGAAGGGTGTTTCGTATACCTTACTGCCAAATTGGAGTGTGTATTCGAGATTTCCCTGTTTGAATGAAACCGGCACGCCTATCTTTCCCTTTGAGCCGACGAGCGTTACCAGACGCTCCTGGCCTTCGTTGGATACTTTTACGACCAACGCATCATCCGCCTGCTTGTCTTTATAGTTCCCGCTCGACACATACGTAATCTTTCCCTTCATTGCGGCTTCCGGAAAAACAAAAAGGCTGTTTCCAATGGTATAGAGCGAGCGCATCATGAGTGGCTGCGTTGTATCTTTCGCTACGCGTCCCTTCATCTGGTCTGCCATCCGCATGAAGCCACCTTCGAACGGAGAGTTGATGGTGTATTGTTCGCCTTTGGTGTTGATGTTGATAGCGCCCGGAACGAATCGATTCAACGAGAACAGCAGGTTGTGGAGGTTTTGGGTTTCGCCTTCTTTGAGGAAGTGCTCGTGACGACGACCGTTTTCTGTTTCTACAATTTTGAGGTATTCTACTCCATTTGCGTCCGGCACGACGGTCTCTTTCGCCGCCATGACGTAATCTACAAATTCTACTTTATAGGGAATTTTGTCAAATTGATCGCTGATAGTGAAATCGTTACTTGCAAAGGGAGGATACACCGCAGGCGACAACAGCAGCGATTTCTCGGTTTTGCGACGCATCGTCTGCCCTTTGTATTGACCGTCTGTCAGTACTGTTAAATACGCACGTTCGGATAGTATCTGGTTGGACGATTCCCCTTCGCGGATACTCATCATTCCTTCATAGCTGATATAGCGGGTAACCGCCGCTCCTACCAAAATAAAAATAAAGGCAAGGTGCAACAAAAGAGTGGCCCAGTTCTTTTTTTTGTGCAACTGGTATCGTTTAATGTTGCCGATGAAGTTTACCATGAACAACGCCATTATTAACTCGAACCATAAAGCGTTGTAAATCCAAATACGAGCGGTGTCGGTGTTGTATTCGCTTTCGATGTAGGTACCCACTGCCATTGCGACGGCATAAAGAAGAAAAAGGATAGCCATTAGGCGGGTTGAAAACAAGACAGAGAGGAGTTTCTTCTTCATTTCCGAGCGGGTATTTTAGCAGTGCAAAAGTACGGAAAAATCGAAGGAGGCATGGAGGAACCTGCTATTTTAAGATGTGTTTATTATCTTTAAACTAAAAAGATGTCGAACATCGGATTAATTATCGAAGAGCGTCCTACGATCGTAGGAAATTTCATGGTGGGACGGCTGTTGCCGTTCCGGGAAAAACGTATGGTGGGCCCGTTTATCTTCATCGATCATATGGGTCCTGAAGAGCTATCGGAAACAGAGAATTTTGACGTTCCGCCCCATCCACACATAGGCCTTTCGACACTTACGTACTTGTTTGAGGGGGAAATCATGCATCGTGACAGCCTGGGAACCGAGTTGGTCATCAAGCCCGGACAGGTCAACTGGATGACGGCTGGTCGCGGCATCGCACACTCAGAGCGTACTCCGGAGTACTTACGAGACAAACCGAAGTCCTTACATGGCTTACAAATCTGGGTAGCGTTACCCCAGCACCTTGAAGAAATGGAACCCTCGTTCCATCATGCCGAGAACGATGACCTTCCTGCTTGGGAAGAGACCGGCTTGGCGTTCAGGTTAATAGCCGGAGAAGTTATGGGACGAAAATCGAGTGTACCAGTCTATAGTCCGCTTTATTTGATTGAAATAAAAGCCATTGAGGATGCAACCGTCGATATCGGATCCTCCCTTTTTGGCGAAAGTGCGTTGTATATACTGGAAGGAAGCATTAGCAGTGATGGCAATCGATTCGGCCCGAAACAAATTTTGGTCGCAACCGATTCGACGCTTTGTCGATTTGAGATGGAAAAAGGAACGACTGTGTACCTTTTTGGAGGGGAAGCGTTCGCGGAAGAGCGGCATATATATTGGAACTTCGTCTCATCGGATAAAACCCGGATTGAAGAAGCAAAAGAGCGCTGGCTGAAGCAGGAGTTTGCGCGTGTTCCTGGGGAAACCGAATGGGTGCCGCTTCCTGGGCAGAAACCGGGGTTTCGGGTGAAGTGATTGTGGAAGTAGTCGGTTGTCAGTAGTCAGTGGTCGGTGGTCAGTAGTCGGAAGTTGGTCCTGGCTTCGCGTCTTTGTGTCTTTGTGGCTATAAAAGTAACAACCTGAACGATACTACCCTTTTCAATGGTGGTCAGTGGTCAGTGGTCGGTGGTCAGTAGTTGGTTCTGACTTCGCGGCTTTGCGTCTTCGTGGCCTTTGTTCTTTGTGGCTATAAATAAAAAAGCCCGTCCGATTTGGACAGGCTTTCAAAAGAAAGGCAGCGACATACTCTCCCACAAATTGCAGTACCATCTGCGCTGGCGGGCTTAACTTCTCTGTTCGGGAT
>DATGXZ010000004.1:0-4827 GCA_035298445.1 Flavobacterium sp. | reverse complement strand
CCCGCCAATCGCCAGGCACGTTGTTCGATGTCGCGCTGGAAAGCCACTCCGGCGAGCGGTCCTTCTTTTGCAAACGGCGCAAAGTCTTCGAGGCGGAGCTCCACTACGATGCCGGAATTGGCGGTTGCCTGGTCGCGTTTTGAGGGCGACCAACCATTGGTTACGACTTCGCCCGGACTCGTTGCGCAGGGTGCGATGACGCCTCCCGGACACATACAGAAGGAATACATACCCCGTCCGTTGACCTGTTTGACGATGGAATACGGCGCCGGTGGCAGGAAGGCGCCCCGGTAGTCACAACTGTATTGGATTTGGTCAATGAGGCTTTGCGGATGCTCGGCGCGTACACCCAACGCAAAGGGCTTGGCTTCGATAAGGATGTTCTTCCGATGGAGCAGCTCGAATACATCGCGGGCCGAGTGGCCTGTTGCCAGGATCAGGCTTTTCGCGGCAATGCGTTCGCCGTTTTGTGTGACGATGCCACGCACGGCCCCTCCTTCCAAAATCAGGTCGGTCATACGGGTTTCGAAAAGGACCTTACCGCCCCGTTCGATAATTTTCTCACGGATGTCTTCGATGATTTTGGGCAGTTTGTTGGTGCCGATATGGGGATGTGCCTCGACCAATATGTCAGCACTCGCACCAAATCCGACCAGAAGCCGGAGGATGCGGTCAATGTCGCCACGCTTTTTGGAGCGGGTGTAGAGTTTACCATCGGAATAAGTGCCCGCGCCGCCCTCGCCAAAACAATAATTGGAATCTTCGTCCACGATGTGGTCGCGGTTGATGGCTTTCAGGTCGCGCCGACGTCCTCTTACGTCTTTTCCGCGCTCGATGACAATCGGACGGCATCCCAACTCTATGAGGCGTAAAGCGGCGAAGAGTCCGGCGGGGCCGGCGCCAATTACCAAAACTTCCGGCGCATTCGACACGTCTGGATAGTCGGGTAGGGAAATGGGGGCGTCTGAAAACGGCTCACCGTCTACAAAAACCTGTAGCTTGAGGTTGATCTTGATGGCCCGTTGGCGTGCATCGATCGATCGTTTCAGGATGGTGATATGATCGATCTGAGATTCTGAAATCCGGATGTGCCGTGCAACATGCAGTTTGAGAGCCGATGCATCGGCAGCGGTTTCAGGTGGTACCTGTATCAGGAGTTCCTTTGGCATGGCGCAAAGGTACGGAAAGTCGGGACGGTAGCATAAAGGCCGTGCTTTTGGAATTGGACAGGCGGCAGCGGCGGGTTAATACGACGCGCTCTTTTCTTCAAAGGCATGCAGCGCAAACGAAGCCAGCCAGTGCTCGCCCTCGTAATTCCCGTCTACGACCGAGGGCAGCGAGGCAGCCATGTGGAGGTCGGCCAGGGTTCCGAGATGCCCGTATGCCCGCGGGTATTGTGCCGCCAAGCGGTAGAGGTTCCAGGCGCGGGAAAAGTTAAGCCCATCAAGATGCACCAAATGGCCATCCGTTCGATCTGACACCTTGCCGGGCTCCCAAGTGAAGTCCTTCTTTTTCAGGACAGGGGCAAAGGCTTTCATCCATTTGAGGAACTCGTGTTCGGGTAATACGCGTTGCATGATGCCGATTTCTTCGAGACAGGGCGAGAGGAAGTCGGTGCCGCTGGGTTCCCAGATAAAAGGGGCGTCTTTATCGGAGCCGAAAAGGCGAAGTGCTGCTGTTCGCAAGACGTCCTGGAAAGCGGTGTTTTGGGTATGGACGGCGTAATCCCATGCCAATGACAACCCAAAGGCAGTGTTGCTGTGGGTGCCGACGCGGATGGGATACAGCAATTTGGGCAGGAATTCGGTATAGCGGGCCACCAACGTATCGGTCAACGGACGTAGGTTGGCTGCCAATGGCGCGGCATAGGGATCGGGAGACGTATTGAGTTCCTGCTGGAGCTTGAGCAACCAGGCCCAGCCATAGGTGCGTTCGAAGGATTTTTCGTGTTTGCGGGAGAGATAGGCTATTTCGATGGCAATGTTCTCGCGGCTGAGGTTCTGTTGCAATTTTCCGATGATGGCGTCGCGTCCCTCGAGTTGGGGAAAATGAGCGAGGAGGTACACCAGGCTCCAGTGTCCGTGCACCGACGAATGCCAGTCGAAGCAACCGTAAAACGCCGGATGCAAGGCTTTGGGCCCTGCGATTTCACTGCTATTAGCCAGCAACTGTCCGGTTTTGTTGGGATACTCCTGTTGCAGGCACTTCATCGGCAGCTTTGCCAGGTGGGCCGCCTGTGTAGACGATAGGGGTTGTGCAAAGCAGGCGGCGCTGAAGGCCAGAAGGAGAAAATAGCGCATGGTTGGGCGGTTTTTACGAAGGTCATGATTTTTGGGCAGTCGGACAACCGTTGTAGGGTATTTCGACGGCATCGTCAAAAGCCGTATCTTGCAAGCGGTTCTTTTTGTCGGTTTGGCAAAAGGAAGGGTCGAATATTATCAAAAAGCACGTTATGTATCATTCCCGTATGGCCGGACTCGGCTTCTATGTTCCCGATAATGTAGTTACGAATGAGGATCTCTCGAAGATCATGGATACCAACGATGAGTGGATCCGTGAGCGAACAGGCATCGAACAGCGGCGCCACATCGTGCGCGGACAGGATTCGACGACGTCGATGGGCGTGAAAGCGGCCCGGATTGCCATTGAGCGTGCCGGTGTGAAGGCGGATGATATCGACTTTGTGGTATTCGCGACGTTGAGTCCGGATTATTATTTTCCGGGTCCGGGGGTGGCGGTACAAAAAGAACTCGGACTCCGGACGGTTGGCGCGCTGGATGTTCGCAACCAATGTTCGGGTTTTGTGTATGCGTTGTCGGTGGCGGACCAGTTTATCCGGACGGGCATGTACCGCACGGTGTTGGTGATCGGTTCGGAGGTGCATTCGGTCGGACTTGACATGACCACGCGCGGCCGGGGCGTTTCGGTGATCTTCGGAGACGGTGCCGGTGCCGCCGTGTTGACACGCGAAGAAGACCTGTCGAAGGGCATACTGTCGACCCACCTGCATTCAGAAGGTGCGTATGCGGAGGAATTATATCTTAACGCGCCCGGAATGGGGGCACGTTGGGTGACCGATATTATCGCGGATGCCAATCCGGATGACGAAAGTTATTACCCCTATATGAACGGCCAGTTCGTGTTTAAGAATGCAGTGGTGCGCTTTGCGGAAGTCATCAACGAAGGACTGGCGGCGAATGGCCTTTCCGTTTCGGATATCAACATGCTGATACCCCATCAGGCGAATCTGCGGATCGCGCAGTTCATCCAGCAGAAGTTCCAGTTGGGGGATGACCAGGTGTTCAATAACATCCAGCGATATGGCAATACGACCGCGGCCTCGATTCCGATTGCACTGACCGAAGCCTGGGAAGCCGGGAAAATAAAAGAAGGCGATCTCGTGGTGCTGGCGGCTTTCGGCAGTGGCTTTACGTGGGCGAGTGCGATTATTCGGTGGTAGGTGTTGGTTGATAGTTCATAGTTCATAGTTCATAGTTCATGGTTGATAGTGGAGAATTGATAATTGATAATTGATAATTGATAATTGTTAATTGATAATTGATAATGGGGGATGGCCTCTGGTGTTTTTGGAAGATATCTAACACCCAGTTATGGATGCGAATGAGTTGATTTTACGACCTACGAAATACGGCAGTGTTTTCACGGTTGTCGTTAGTGCGGGTTTTGTGTATATGGGCATCGGGATGATGGGGCAGTCTCCCTTAATGAGCTGGCTCACTACCGTCTTTTTCGGATTTTGCCTGCTGGTAGGTCTCGTGCAACTATGGCCGGGTGCGGCTTCTTTGAAACTCACGTCAGAGGGTTTTGTGGTAACCAGCCTGTTCCGAAGTCATTTTACAAGGTGGCAGGATGTAGGATCTTTCCGCTCGGCCCACGTTGGGTTGCGGAAAATGGTCGTATTCGATTATGCTGAAAGCCACAAAAAGTTCACTTTTGGTAAACGGCTGGCCAAAGGGTTGACCGGTAACCAGGCGGCATTACCCGATACCTACGGGCGTAAACCTGCCGCACTTGCGGAGCTCCTGAACGAGTGGAAAAGACGTGGGGAAGACATCTAGCTGTTTGAAACAGTTGGTTTTGGGACATATGTTGCGCGAAGGATAGGAGCGGCAGCCTTTTTGCGCCCTGTGGATAGTGAAAGGGAGCGATTCGTTTTTTGGAACAACAGCTTCTAAAGAAGTAGCGCAAAAAGCTATAGCGAATAGCCTGACGGCGCCCCTGTATTCGATAAGAGAAGTCGGCCGATGCGCCGGCGCGCCCAAAATAAAAAAGTCCGGATGGTGATCCGGACTTTCGTTTTTTAGAAGAAGCCTCCGCCTCCCTGTTTGGTATTGTCGTCGCGTTGGCGGCGTTGCAGGGCGCGGTTCTTTCCGGCGCCGAAGCGGTAGTTGAAGCTGATGAAGAGCGAGCGGCTTTCCCAGTAGAAGGCGCCGTTTGATGGGTAAGGGTGTTCGGCATCGAAGGCGTAGCGCATGGTGTTGAACATGTCGTTGAAGCGTAGGCTCAGGCTGGCTTTGTCGCTGAGGAAGCTGTAGCGCATGCCGCTGTCGACTTTATACATTTCACGGCTGTCGTTTTGTACGCCGTTGACGTCGCCCCGGTAGAACCCGAATAACAGGAAGCTGAGCCGTTTCGTGGCCTTGAAGTTGCTGTTGATACGGGCGTTGAAGGCGTTGGCGGTGATGGTAACTTCGGTAGGATCGAAGTCGCCGGTGGTTAGGTTTCGGACGCTCACGACTCCGCGCTGGCGGATGCTCGAAAAATCGATGGCTGGCTGCACATCCCACCATTTGGTGATCTTGTAGT
>DATGXZ010000003.1:0-11321 GCA_035298445.1 Flavobacterium sp. | reverse complement strand
ATTACCTCTTTTCCTTTTAGTCTCTCTTTTTTCCTATGGCCAGCGCACGGTCTCCGGCACGGTTACCGACCCGAAAGGCCGTCCGCTTGAAGGTGCGAATGTCTTCCTCGACGGGACGTATGACGGCACCTCGACCGGAGCGGATGGTACGTTTTCGTTTTCAACGTCGGAAACCGGAAGCCGGTTGCTCCGCGTGACGTTCCTGACCTTTGAACCTTTTAGCCTGGAAGTGGACGTGGCGGCCGCTACGAATCTATCCATTCGCCTAAAAGAAAGCGTCAATGCACTGGATGCCGTTGTGATTACGGCGGGCACCATGGAAGCAGGTGAAAAGGCGCGCGTATCGGTATTGAAGCCACTCGATATTGTCACGACAGCGGGTTCAGCCGGAAATATTATCGCCGCCTTACAAACGCTTCCTGGCACGCAAACCGTCGGTGAGAGCGGTCGGTTGTTCGTGCGTGGTGGGGAAGCCGATGAAACCCAAACGTTTGTCGATGGCGTGCGCGTGCCTCAACCGTATGGCGCTTCTGCCAACAACATCCCGACCCGCGGGCGTTTCTCTCCGTTTTTATTCAGCGGGATTTCCTTTTCTACCGGAGGCTATTCTGCCGAATACGGAGAAGCCTTGTCAAGTGTCTTATTGCTGAACACGATCGATGAACCCGACCAGGAGAAAACGGATGTGTCGCTGATGACCGTCGGACTGGGCGTCGGCAACACCCAAAAGTGGAAGAAAGACTCTTTTAGCCTTAATACCGCCTACATCAATCTCGCGCCGTATCAGGTAGCGATACCGCAGGCTGTCGACTGGAACCGCCCGTATGAGAGTTTGTCGGGCGAAGCGGTGTACCGACATCAGTTTAATGACGGTATCCTTAAGGTCTACGGTGCGTTCGATGCCGCCCGCTTTGACCTGAACCAGGTTGACATCAACCAACCGGAAAAAGTGCGCTTTGATTTGGCTAACAACAACTTTTACTTCAATTCGGTCTACAAAGGCATTATGTGGGATAACTGGTCGATCCACGCCGGAGTCGGATTTGGGTACAGCCGAAACGGCATCGGTATCAATCTTGACGATGTCTCCAACGTGGAAACGGCTGGGCAGGTGAAACTGAAACTCCAGAAGAAGTTCTCGGATCGCTTGAAACTGACCGTCGGCGGTGACTACTTCCGTACGAAGTTCGATGAGTCGTATTTGGGAAATTCAGGCGATACTTTCCAGTCGGGCTACGACAGCGGTATCGTGGCGGGTTATGTGGAAATGGATGTCTTCCTGTCTAATAAATTCGCCTTCAAGGCGGGCGTTCGTGCCACAGATAACCACTACATAAACCAAACAGATTTATCACCCCGGGCGTCGCTGGCGTATAAAGTCTCGCGTTTCGGACAGTTTTCACTGGCATACGGACGGTTCTCACAAGCACCGCGTCAGGACTACCTTAAATACGAAGAGGCATTTGAGACGGAGAAGGCTGGGCACTATATCCTGAATTTCCAATATGCCCGCGACGGACGCACCTTTCGCGCCGAAACGTACTACAAAGACTATCGCGACCTTGTGTCCTACGACACCGAAACATCACAGTCGAACTCGGTTTTTCGTAATGACGGATACGGCTACGCAAAAGGCCTTGATATCTTCTGGCGCGACAGCAAGCTGATCAAGAACCTTGAGTATTGGGTGTCGTATTCGTTCCTGGATACCCAACGCGAGTACCAGAATTATCCGACCGAAACCATGCCGGGTTTTGCGACCAAACACAATTTCTCGCTGGTAACGAAGTTTTTCGTGACGGAATGGCGGTCGCAGATCGGAATTACCCACAGTTATACCTCGGGGAGGCCGTACACCAATCCGAATGAATCGGGTTTTCTGTCTGACCGTACCCGGCCGTATCACAACACCAGCCTCGGATGGGCCTATTTGTTGAGCCAGCAGAAGATACTTTACTTCTCGATTTCGAACCTTTTCAATGTCGCGAATGTCTTCGGTTACCAATACGCCAACACGGTCGATGGTTCCGGACGTTTTCCGCGCCGGGCCATTGAACCCACGGCCGACCGCTTCTTTTTCGTGGGCTTCTTTTGGTCAATCAGTGAAGACAAGAAAAGCAATCAGTTGAATAATTTATAAACAAGACATCGGTTACGACGATTGGTCAACCAAAAACGACGTTTCGTCCCACTTTATTAGTAGCCAATACACAGACACCGTACTTTTGAACCATACTTCCAACCATTAAATCAAACGATTATGACACGCACCATTATCACCTTTACCTTGTTTCTCTGTACGCTGCTGGCATCGGCACAGGATCGTTACCAGGATGGCATGAACAAAGCTTTTGCCCTATGGGGCGAGGGAAAAAGCAAAGAGGCTTCGGACCTTTTCGAACGCATTGCATCCGCGGAAAAGAACAACTGGCTACCCGCTTATTATGTAGCGATGGTCAATGCAACCGCTTCTTTCCAAACCAAAGACAAGGACGTAATCAGCGCCCTGCTGGCTAAGGCACAAGAGGCTTTGGACCAAGCGTATATGGTGTCAACTGAAAACGCAGAACTCAACGTCATGCAGGCGCTGATCTATACGGCCTGGATCGTCTACGACCCTATGACCAACGGGATGAAGTACTCGGGCCTGGTGATGCAGGAATATGAAAAAGCCGAGAAACTGGCGCCAAACAATCCCCGCGTCGTGTTCGGAAAGGCCGAGTTTGAGATCGGAGGAGCCAAGTATTTTGGTCAGGATACCACACCGATGTGCCAGCAGATTGATCGTGCCATCGGACTTTTTGCTACCTTCAAATCCGATGTGCCGTTTTACCCGCAATGGGGACTTGACCGCGCCAAGGAGGCACAGGCGCAGTGTGCCAAGAAATAAAGCTGTTTCATCCGATAGCGCTCTGATATGAAAGCCACTTTACACTCCAACAGAAGACAGTTCGTAAAGGCCGTATGGCTGTCGATGGCGCTGTTCGTGATCCTTACACTTCTCGATTATGGATTTAGCGGAACCCTTCCGTCTGTGTCCGAACTGGGAAAAAGTCTCGCTTATACCTTCGTGTACACGGTGGTGATCTACATGGCAAACGCGTTTCTTTTCAGGGCGGTAGCGCGAACCGGTGATGGTTTCTCCGCCCGGTCGATCATTAGTGGTGTGGCCGCATCGATGGTGATGTCGATGGGTATCGTATTCGTCATCCGCTCCATTGACGCCGTCGCGGTCAAACGCATGTCATTCGACGACTTTCTTGCAAAAGAGCACATAACGAATTACTTCTTCTTTTTCATCATTACGCTTGTCATTACGCTGTCGGTCTATGCCATCACCCTTTACAAAGCCTATCAGGAGCACCGGGTAAAAGAGCAGAAAATCATCGCCGGGACGGCTTCGGCCCAGTTCGAAAGCCTGAAAAACCAGATCGATCCTCATTTTCTGTTCAACAGCCTTAACGTATTGAGTTCGCTGATCGAGGAAAACCAGGAAATGGCGCAGCGTTTCACCACTTCGTTGGCGAAGGTTTATCGTTACGTACTCGACCAGCGCAACAAAGAGCTGGTGCCGGTAGAAGAGGAATTGTCGTTTGCCCGCACCTACATGGAGTTGCTCCATATGCGGTTCGAAGACAGCATAACGTTCGAATTGCCAACGGAGATCGAGAATCCCGATGGGAAAGTAGTGCCTTTATCGCTTCAGTTGCTCCTGGAGAATGCCGTCAAACACAACGTCGTATCGGAGAAACGACCGCTCCACATCCGGATTTCGATCGAAGCCAATGAACTGGTCGTCGAGAACAGCCTGCAAAAGAAAGAGGTGCTGTCGGAACGGAAAGGCGTCGGCCTTCGCAATATCGTCGAGCGGTATGCGATCCTGACCGACCGACAGATGACGATCCGGGAAACGGAGACGCTTTTTAGTGTCCGCCTTCCGATCTTGTCGAAACTCACCTTCCTTTCCCTCGACGATGCATTTGAAACCGATACGGCGTATTACCGGGCGAAGCGAAGGGTGGAAGACCTCAAAGGCTTCTATGCCAACCTGATCGCCTACTGCTGTATCGTTCCGCTGTTGATTTACATCAATCTCAGCTATGGGCCCGACTTTCACTGGTTCTGGTTTCCGGTGTGCGGATGGGGTATGGGACTCATCCTCCATACGTTTTCCATCTTCGGCTACGGCGCGCGGTGGGAAGAGCGGCAGATCCGAAAATTGCTTTCAAAAGAACAAACACGTACCTGGAAATAATACATAACCAAACACACAGAACCAATGGAAACCTATCAAAACGAAGACGAACAGAAATACCGCCGTGCCAAGAAACGGGTAGAAGAGATCCGCGGGTTTTACGGGAACCTCACGGCCTACATTCCTTTTAACATCTTTTTCGTCGTCATCAACCTCATGACGTCACCCGATCATCTTTGGTTCTTCTGGCCGATGCTGGGCTGGGGAATCGGGGTCTTTTTTCACGGCATGAAAGTATTCAATTATTCGCCCTTTGGAAAAGACTGGGAGGAACGGAAAGTGCGTGAATTTATGGAACGGGAAGAACGTCGCCGTAAAACGTTTGAATGATGAGAAGACGATTCCAAAGCACGTTTCCGGAAGATCGCTATAGCATCGCGGAACGAAAGGTAAAACGCATCAAGAGTTTCTACGGACATCTGGTGGTGTATATCATCATAAACTGTGTCCTGATCGGCATCAACATGTACTACACACCGAAAGACCAGAGTATCTTCCGCATCTGGAATTTCTCGACAGCCATTTTCTGGGGCGTCGGCCTCGCCGGTCATGCCTTCAGCGTATTCGGGCTCAACCTTATTTTCGGATCGAATTGGGAAGAGAAACAAATACGGAAATATATGGAAAAGGAAAAACGCGAAAAGTGGGAATAGCCCGTCATACCTCACAATCCCTATGAAAATCCTTATCATTGAAGACGAAAAGCCGGCGGCGCGCCTGCTCCAACGGAAGATCGAAAAACTAGGCTATCCGGTGTCGGACATGCTGCATTCCGTCGCCGAAGCGATTGATTGGTTTCGGGAACAGCCGCATCCGGACCTGATTTTTCTCGATATCCAGTTATCGGACGGTTTGTCGTTCGAGATCTTTGAAACGGTAGAGATAAAAAGCGCGGTTATTTTCACAACCGCCTACGACGAGTATGCCTTGCGTGCCTTTCGGCTGAACAGCATCGATTACCTGCTCAAGCCCATCGACGAAGACGACCTGCAGAAAGCCATTGACAAGTTTATGGAACGGCAGAACGACCGTTTACCGGCTTCACTCGACTTACAGGCCATCCGGAAGTTACTCGACGGCGGAGCGCAGAAAGAATACCGGAAGCGCTTTACGATACGGGTTGGGCAACAGTTGAAAATGATCGGAATCGAAGAAGTGGAATGTTTCTACAGTGAAAACAAAGGTACGTACCTGCACACCTTCGATAACCGCGACTACTTACTCGACCAAACCCTCGAGCAGTTGGAGGCCGAGCTTGACCCGGCTGATTTCTTCCGCGTCAGCCGGAAATTCATCCTGCCGTTGAAAGCAATCCGTGAGATACTGCTTTACTCGAATTCGCGCCTTAAAGTGATACTCCCATCTTACAAAGCCGACGAGGTCATTGTGGCGCGTGAGCGCGTGTCCGAATTCAAGACTTGGATTGGTTAAGGAGTAGCTGTTTTCTTGGGATTTTTCCCCGATTCAAGCAACAGGAAAAACTGCAAACCAAACAACAGGGCCGCCGCAACGACGTGGAAGGTCTGGCTGCTGAATGGGAAATCGAAGTAATACATTGCAATCCCGGTGACGATTTCCAACAGGATAAGCGCCACAATCCAACGCACTTTCGAATGTCCGAGTTGGAGCACGCGGTTGCGATAAAGCAACAATCCGTTTACCAACAACACCACTACCGAGAACGACCGGTGAATGTAGAATAAAAGTCCGGAATCCGTCAGGAAGTCTTCGGTTCCTTGTGCGTCCACCGCCTGCCGCACCTGTGTGCCCAATGCAATTTGCAGAATCGACAGTGCCAATCCAATCCAAAGGGCCACACGAAAACTGCGGTCGTATCGGAAGCGGGTTGTGGCTGCATCTTTTGCGAGGTGGATAACATATAGGATAACCGCGACAATCAACAGTGCTACCAGCATGTGAAGTGTGATCTTCACCGGATTCAACACCGAATACACAACCCGTGCACCCAGCCACGCCTGGAAGAGCATCATGCCAACGGTAAGCCACGACAGCAGAATGATGCGGCGTTTTTGGGTTTTGAAGGAGAACACCGCCATCAACAAGACGGCAAGTCCGGCCAAGGCCCCTACCAGGCGGTTTAGGTATTCGGTCCAGGTGTGGGCAGCGTTGAAGATGGCGTAATCGTGTTTGGTATACGGACGCCAGTTTGCGGCATCGAAGGTGTCACCTGTTGTGAAATCGCCCTCCGCCACGAGCAGTTTTTCGTCGTATATGATGACCTGCCCGTCTTCAAAAGCGCGATGGGGCGCCCATGTCAGTTCCTTGATGTCTGTGGGCGGAATATAATAACCGAAGCATTTCGGCCAGTCGGGGCAACCCATTCCAGAGCCGGTCATGCGCACGAGTGCTCCGGCCACAATCACCAGATAAACTAAAATAAGGGAGGTGCGGGCGAAAAAAGTAAAGCGTTTCATGAGGTTAACGTTTTAGTCCGATGGCGGCCGCTTTCTCGAGCATAAAATCAAAAGCCGCGCCATGCTCGTTCGGGATGTCTCCTTCGAGGATGGCCTCTTTGATAGCTTCTTTCAGTATGCCGACCTCGCGTGACGGCGGGATACTGAAATAAGCCATGATTTCTTCTCCGGTCACCGGCGGCTGGAAGTTGCGCACGTGGTCGCGTTCTTCCACTTCGGTGATTTTACGGCGTACAATCTTAAAATTGCTATGGTATTTCCGGAATTTCGCCGGATTCTTGGTTGTAATATCCGCTTCACAAAGCACCATCAGGTCTTCCACGTCTTCCCCGGCGTCAAACACCAGACGGCGAACGGCTGAGTCGGTCACGATATCCTGAGATAACACAATCGGTCGTGAACTCAGCGAGACCATTTTCGCCACATATTTCATCTTGTGGTTCAACGGCATGTGCAGGCGTTCAAATATCTTTCGCACCATTTTGCTTCCCACGAATTCATGTCCGTGGAACGTCCACCCCTGTCGCTTCGAAAACCGCCGTGTCGGAGCCTTGCCAATATCGTGCAGCAGGGCGGCCCAACGCAGCCAAAGGTCGTCGGTATGGGCAGCAATATTGTCTACTACCTCAAGGGTATGGTAGAAATTGTTTTTATGGGTATGTCCCTCGATCTCCTCGACGCTGTTCAGCGCGGTGAGTTCGGGCAGTATCCGGTCGAGCAGTCCGGTTTGGTGCAACAACAGGAAGCCTTGCGACGGACGCTTCGTCAGCAGGATTTTATGCAACTCTTCTACGATGCGTTCGCCCGAGATGATCGAGATGCGTTCGTTGTTGCGTTGGATAGAGGCCAGGGAATCGGCATCAATATTGAAATCGAGTTGGGAGGCAAAACGGATCGCCCGCAACATACGCAACGGATCGTCTGAATACGTGATATCGGGATCAAGCGGCGTCCGGATGCATTTCGCCTCCAGATCGGAGAGTCCACCAAACGGATCGAGTAATTCCCCGAAATTGGAGGCGTTCAGTGACAGCGCGAGTGCGTTGATGGTGAAGTCACGTCGGTTTTGGTCGTCTTCAAGCGTGCCGTCTTCTACCAGCGGGTTCCGGCTGTCGGCACGATACGATTCCTTTCGCGCGCCTACAAATTCGATGTCGGTGTCGTGGTACCGCAACATGGCCGTACCATAATTCCGGAACACCTGTACTTTCGGTTTGTGGGGCAGCAGCGACGCCACCTTTTCTGCAAGCGAAATGCCGCTTCCCACCGCGACAATGTCGATGTCTTTCTTGGTTTCGCGCCCCAAAAGTAAATCGCGAACGAAGCCTCCTATAACGTAAGCGTCGAGATCAAGTTCACGGGCGGCTTTCGAAACCAGTGTAAATAAAGGTGTGTCGAGTGCCGGAAGGAAATAAGTGCCTGTTTTCATGCGTCATTTCCGGATGATCTTCACCTGCGCATCTTTGGTTAGTTTGATGATAGAGGAGGGGCGTCCGGAGATTGTATCGTGGTGCAAATTTACGACATAGTCAACGCCCGCGATAATTTCCGGACTGATTTCTTTGAAGCTTTTGGGAGTGGGTTGACCGGAGAGGTTGGCGGAAGTGGAAACCAGCGGTTTTTTCATCCGTTCCATCAATTTATAGCAAAAAGGCGACTTCACGACCCGGATGCCCAGACTGTTGTCGGCCCCGATGATATTGGGCGCCACGTTGCGGGGTTCGTCGAGGATGAGCGTGGTAGGTCGTTCGGCATAATCCATAATCTGCCAGGCGACCTCGGGTATTTCGCGAAAAATCTGGTGCAGCATGCGATCCCCATTCACCAGGCAGATCAGGGCATGTGCCTCGGCCCGCTGCTTTAGGGCGTATACCTTTGCCACCGCCTCGGGTTGGGTGGCATCGCAGCCAATTCCCCACACGGTATCAGTAGGATAGAGAATGAGGCCACCGTTCTGGATTACCTCAAAGGCGTTGTGTACTTCCTGGGAAATAAGCTCCACGTTCTTTTTCTTGCGAAAGTATGAAAAACGCCTTGTATTCCCGCCGAAATAGGGCGGTTCCAACGAAAACATCGCATTTCGTCGAGGTAATTTTGTACCTTTGCGGCGCAAAGAATGCTATGAGACTAGTACAGTTTACGGCCGCGGACGGATGGCGCGGACACGAACAAAAAATCATTTACCTCTATGAGGCGTTTCGCGATTTCGGCTACGTGGAAGATCAATGGATCGTCTGCCGTAACGACTCGGCCGTCTTGCGTGTGTCGCGTGAAAAGGGACTGCAGGCACTTGGGTATGATTTTAAATCCGAATATGACCTGAAGTTTGCGAAAGTGCTGGCACAGAAATGCCGTGAACTTCGCGCCGACATCGTCTTCATACACAGCAGCAAGGCCCACACCATTGCCGTGCTGGCCAAGATGTTTTTCGGTCTCGACATCCCGCTGGTGTTGTGCCGGACGATGATTGAACGGGTTGATACCAATTTTTTCCGCAAGTGGAAATACAATTACAAAGGCATCGATAAGATCATCTGCGTATCACAGCCGGTGGTCGACATCCTTAAGTTTGCCGTACGCGACCATTCGCGCCTTCGCATCGTCGGAAGCGTGACCGATGTAGCCCGTTTCCCCAAAACCCAACCCGACGGTATGCTGCGCCGCGAATTCGGCATCCCCGATGACCACGCGATCGTAGGCAATATCTCGGCCTTCCAACCGATGAAAGACATCCCGACCTGGGTCAGGACGGCCGCCGAATTGCTGAAACGCGGACGCAAAATGACGTTTGTGTTGGTGGGCGAGGGTGGACTCGAGAAACAGATCCGCGAGATGGTAGCCGAACTCGGCATCGATAATCACGTTATTTTCACCGGATTCCGTCGCGATATTCCCGACGTCCTGCCGGAATTTGATCTTCTTCTCTTCACGTCCGACAATGAACCGACAGGTGGGGTAATCCTGGAGAGTTATGCCTGTCATGTACCGGTCGTAGCCACGCGCGCCGGCGGAATCCCAACCATCGTCGAACATGAAGTCACGGGGCTGTTAGCCCAAATGGCCGACCCCGTCGATTTTGCCGACAACGTAGAGCGGATGCTGGATGACGCTGAACTGCGCAAACGCTGCGTCGAAAACGGCTATCGCTTCCTGATGGCGACTTCTACGAAAGAGGTCATATCGAAGCAGATGATCGACGAATTGCAGGAGGTTTTGGACCGTTATCCTAATCGCAAAAGCTAAATCTATTTCTTAACCCGGTAGAGCCCAAGTGATTTTTTGAACAGTTTGTTCAGCATCACCCATTTTACATACAGGCGATTTCGGAAACTCAGGAAGCGCCATTTCGAAACCGGTAACAGTGTTTGCTGAATGCGCGTATCGATGGCCTCCGAAACGATGAATTGTTGCCGTAAGTCGTTCCAATCGACGTTTCCATACCCGTCGAATTCATTCACCTTGTTCTTTTCGTGGATAATCGACATCCATAACCGACGGTGTGTCAGGGGACGCACGCGCGATTCTTTCTTCCAATGGTTGTGGTCGTTGGCCCATACCGTACGAGGCTGCTCGTTTTTCTCGATAAGGCTGATAAAGGGATTGAAGACGTGCTCTTTTTTGCCGAGCATCATAACCGGCTCGACCTGAAGTGAATAGCCTTTATGGACGTCGATGGCGAGGTAGTCCTGGCGGTCGAACTGCTGCTGTACTTCTGCAATGAAGTCGCGGTGGATACAATCGTCGTTATCGAGTCGGGACGTGATGAGGTAGGGCTTTTTCGAGCGTCCGACAAGTTGCGCAATACTGTCATAGAACGCCGCCATCCCCGCAATATAATGGATTTCGATGAAGGGATGTGGGGCCGTCATTTCGGCCATCTGCTGCCGGAAAGTCGGCGCCGTCGTATCGTCGAAGAACAGCAGCCAACGAAAATCCTTGTTGGATTGTGCCGCCACAGAAGGCAGGCAGAAATTGGCGAACAAGGAAAGGCGCTCTGTCATCCATTGTTCGGTCAACAGGGTTTCGCGATTTTTCGTCAATTCCCATTTCGGATTGCGAAGGTTGAACCGCGTAATCAGGAAATGATCGAATTGCGCTGCCATGACTGTTATTTTTTATCGTCCCGGTAGAGTTTCCGCAACTCGCGGTACCGTTCTCTGACGCTTAGTGCATTCAGGTAGCAGATGACGAATCCTTTTTGGCCGTCAAGGATGCCCAATCGCACCAGGTATTGGTAGAGGAAGTTATACAGCGCGTGGCCATGCCAATGGAAAAAGGTCGGCCTGAAACCGCTCTGAAATTTCTCCCTTGCTTTTAACTTGCCGTATGTCAGCATTTTGCCTTTATAGCTTTCGTAATCGGCGTACGAATAGTGGATCAATTTGTTGCGGAAAACGCCGATACGTCCGTCAACGTCAAGTTTTTCATGTACGAGTCGCTTCGCCGTGTAACGCGCTTTGTCTTTGCGGAAGAGCCGGAAGATACGATCGGTCTGCCATCCGCTGAAATGCAGCACCCGGCGCTTAAAGAAGAACTTCCGATAAAACAGATAGGCGTTTACAGGTTCGTCGCGCTCGACGGTTTCGAGAATTTCCTGTTTGAGTTCGGGCGTGAGACGCTCATCCGCATCA
>DATGXZ010000002.1:0-8193 GCA_035298445.1 Flavobacterium sp. | reverse complement strand
CTTATTGCATCCGTGAGCTTAGGGGCGGAACGGATGTTTCATATGCGACACAACCAGGAACCCACCCAGACGCTGAAACTGCGGCTCGAGCACGGAAGCCTGTTGCTAATGGGTGGCACGACACAGCATTTCTGGAAACACCAGATACCGAAAACAGCCCGACCTACGGGTCCGCGGATCAACCTGACCTTTCGCATTCTAAAGTAGGTCATTGGGTTTCTGGTTATCAGGGAATTATTTGTCTTATTCTTAAGAAAAAACGTACCTTTAGCGTCGAAACCGTTGTTCTTTTCTATGCGGAAGTTTTCCCTGCTGACCAAAATCGACCTGTCATTTGCCGTTGGCGGTGTCTTGTTCGTATCGTTGTTTTATGCCATTTTCGCCACGGCCCGTACCGTTCAACAGAATCGTTCGACGATTATGGAGACGAACGAAATCTGTACGGTGCTCGATAAGATATTAACGAGCACGGTTAGTATCGAGACATCATCACGAGGGTACACTATTACGGGGCAGGAAAAGTTCCTGAATCTCTACAGATTGGGTAACCGTGACCTCGAGATCCTGGTTGATTCGCTGCATGATTTGTCACAATCCATACACGGCGATGTGCATGAAGTTGAGGAGCTGAAACAGATGATCGGCGAGAAACAGCGTATTTCGGCCTCTATAGTTGAGGCCAGAAGATTGGTAGGGGAAGATGCGGCCACTACGATCATTGCGTCGGGAAGGGGAAAGGAACTGATGGACAAGATTCGGATGTTCATCATCAAATACCAACGGGAACAACAGCAGCAATTGTCGAGACGTCTGGACGAAATCGACCATAATGTACGGATCCGCGATAGCCTATTCGCCATTTTCGTCATTTGTACGTTTGGGCTCGTAGTGTTTGGCTACCTGCAAATTCGACGCACTACCGTACAGACCGTTCGGAGCATCCACATGCAACGCAAAATGACCCATAAAATGGCAATGCAGAACCGCCAGCTTAACGATTTTGCCAACATCACCTCGCACAACCTGCGTTCACCGGCGGCCAACATATCGTCTTTGGTCGACATCGTCAACGAAAATAGCACGATCGATGATTACCGCACCGTCTTTGAAATGTTGAAGAAAGTTTCGGTTAATCTCAATGAAACGCTCAATGAACTCATTGATGTCCTCCATATTAAAAACAATACAGGTATTGAGCGCGAGCAGGTCGCATTGAGCGACATGTGCCGACACGTCTGTGCCACGTTGCAGGGGCAGATACTCGAAAAAGGAGCGGAGATTACGAGTGATTTCGAACGCGCGCCGGTCATTCGATTTCCGAAAATCTATGCCGAGAGTATCCTACAAAACCTGGTAAGCAACGCCTTGAAATACAGTCATCCGGATCGCAAGCCCGTCATCGAGATTCGGACGGAAAAACTCACACATTACGTTAAACTGACGGTAAAAGACAACGGTCTTGGTATCGATCTGTCGAAATACGGACATAAGATTTTTGGCATGCGGCAAATCTTCCATCGAAATGCGGATGCGAAGGGAATCGGCCTTTTTATGACCAAGACACAGGTTGAGGCGCTCGGAGGTAAGATCACCGTAGAAAGTGACGGGCAGTCGGGTACTACTTTTATCGTCCATTTTCCTTTATAATCATGGAGACTATTGTTGCCTATTTCGAGACTATACCGTCCTGGCACCGCGCCCTTATATTAGCCGGCGGTATCACTTTTTTCTGGCTGATTGAAAATGCCCGCCCGTTTGCGTCCTTTTCATATCGCAAATGGCATCACGCCGGCATCAACCTTTTCTTTACCGGTACAACCATCCTTGTCAATTTTGTAATGGCTTTCCTGTTGCTGCAAACGGCCGAATGGGCAACCGCCCACGAAATTGGGGTGTTGAAACTGATGTCGGGCCTGCCTTTGTGGCTCTATACATTGGTAGGGCTTTTGATCCTGGACCTTGTCGGAGCGTATTTTGCCCACCTTTTTGAACACAAGATCAGTGTGTTGTGGCGCTTTCATCTTATACACCATACCGATACCTGGATGGATACGACCTCGGCCAACCGCCACCACCCAGGGGAAAGCGTAATCCGATTTGTCTTTACCATAGTAGGCACCTTTCTGGCCGGCGCACCTATGTGGATGGTGTTTATGTACCAATCACTGTCGGTCGTGTTTTCGCAGTTCAGCCATGCCAATATCCAGTTGCCCCTGTGGTTGGATAGGACGCTGCGGTATGTGTTGGTATCGCCTGACATGCACAAGGTACACCACCATCATCGGTTACCGTATACCGACTCTAATTACGGCAATATTTTTTCGTTGTGGGACCGGCTGTTCGGCACGTATCGCGAACTTCCGGCTAAGGAGGTCGTGTATGGCATCGACACCCATCCCGACGAACGCGAACACAACCGTCTGGGTGAACTGCTCAGGATGCCGTTTCGACCGAAGCGACCGCCTACGCGTGATGCCAGGTAAGACGAACAAAAAGGAAGCGGTGCCGTAACAATATCGAAGGTTGGTAGTCTTACCTCCCAAATCGGAAACAATATGACAAAGCCTTTGATGTGGTGTGTCGTCCTGATGACGGGCGTCGCCTCTTTTGCACAAAACGCCCTAAAAGCGAATCTGGATCTTACGAATGTGGTCGACGATAAAGTAAAGGTCACCGTTTCGGTGCCCAAGATCACCACTGACAAGATCACCTATTTCATTCCCAAAACCGTTCCGGGTACGTACTCGGAAGACGACTTTGGGAAGTATATAGACGACTTAAAAGCCGTAGGAACGGACGGAAAACCCCTCGTGGTAGAGAAAGCGGATGCAAATTCCTGGACGATCGTGGGCGCTAAAAAGCTCGCCAAGATTACCTATCTCGTCAATGACACCTTTGACATCGAAGGGAAACACGATGTTTTTTCGCCGGTGGGGAGTAATATCGATGCTAATAAGAACTTCATGGTCAATACCCAGGCCTTTGTTGGGTATTTCAAGGAGTTTATGGAAACCCCCTATGAAATGACCGTGGCGCACCCGGCCGGACTTTGGGGTGCTACTTCCATGACCGATCTTGATGCGTCTCCTACTGCCGATCGTTTTACGGTGTCGCGGTATGCGGAACTCGTTGAGAATCCGATTATGTATTCCAAGCCTGACCATACCGAATTCCAAATCAACGGAATGGACATCCTGATTGCGGTTTATTCACCCAATGGCGCTATTACAGCCGAAGCGATAACACCCGATTTGAAGGAGATGATGACGGCGCAGAAGAATTTCCTGGGCAACTTCAATTCTACCAAAAAATACAGTATCCTTATTTACCTATCAACGCTTTCGGAAACGGATGCCAAAGGATTCGGCGCCCTCGAACACCCTACCTGTACGACCGTCGTGATGCCCGAATCGATGGGTGTGGAAGGCCTCGGAGGCCAATTGCGTGACGTCGTATCACATGAGTTTTTCCATATCGTAACGCCGCTGACCATCCACTCAAAGGAAATCCAGTATTTTGATTTCAACGCGCCGAAGATGTCGAAGCATCTTTGGATGTATGAAGGCGTAACCGAGTATTTCGCGAATTTGTTCCAGGTGAACCAAGGGTTGATCTCTGAACAGGATTTCCTTGACCGAATGACCGGTAAGATCGAGAATGCTTCGCGCATGAACGACAAGATGTCATTTACTACAATGAGCCAGAACGTATTGGTGCAACCGTATAAAGACCAATATGTGAACGTATATGAGAAAGGTGCCCTTATTGGGATGTGTATCGACATCATCATCCGTGAGAAAAGCAACGGACAACGGGGTATCCTTGACATGATGCAGCGTCTGTCAGCCAAATACGGCGTAGGAAAACCGTTTGAGGATGAGGCGTTGTTTGCAGAGATCACGCAAATGACCTACCCAGAAGTAGGCGCGTTCCTTGACAAGTATGTGGCGGGCGAAACACCTATCCCGTATAGTGAGTACTTCGCCAAAATGGGCGTAGTGAAAGGGAAATACAACAAGAAGGGAATGCCCCTTCTCAAAGATATGCAGACGCCGTATATTGGAGTGAATCCAAAGAGCGAGATTTATTTCCTGCCGGATGTTGACAATGCGTTTGCCAAGAACCTGGGCATTGAAGGAAACGACGTCCTTTTGGAAGCCAATGGCACCGCCTACAACGTCAATAACATATACGACCTCGTCATGGCCAGTATGGGCTGGAAGGAAGGCGATGCGGTTACAGTAAAGATCCGCCGCGGTACGGAAGAGAAAACCGTATCCGGAAAAGTGGTGCTTCCGTCGACCGAAGAGGAAGGCTACAACGCAGCGGGAGGCGACAAACAGGCGCTTCGCAATGCGTGGCTGAAAGGCTAATGAAAAAACACCGTAATGGAAAATCCCCAAGGCCCGCGCTTTGGGGATTTTTTCTTTATTTTGCGCAAACTCAAAACAGATGAAACGATTGGTTGCGGCCCTGGCCGGCGTGGTATTGCTGGTTTCGTGCCAGGAAACGAAGAAAGAAGGAAATCTGCACCTTACGGGCAACGTCAAAGGGCTCGGGAAAGGGACGCTTTATATCAAGAAACAAGTAGATACGTCACTGGTTGTTCTCGACAGTATCCGCATCGACAATAATTCCCATTTCGAAACCTGGCTGAATGTCACGTCGCCGGAAATGTTCGTACTCGTACTCGACCGCGGCACGACCAACTCGATTGACGATCGCCTGCCGTTTTTTGCCGAACCGGGCAACATAAACATAGAGACGACGCTGGATGCCTTTTTTGCCGATGCAAAGATTACAGGGTCGAAAAACCAGGTGTTGTATGACGAATTCCGTAAAGTAGACAGTCGTTTCACCGACCAGAATACGAACCTGATTGTCGAGAAACTCCGCGCACAGCGACTCGGGAAACCGGAGCGTCTGGATAGCCTGGAAAAGGTGTCGGAGTCGAACCTAAAACGCCGCTACCTCTATGCCGTCAATTTTGCGGTCAACCACCGTGACCATGAGGTGGCGCCTTATGTAGCGCTGTCGGCCATCCCAGATGTCAACCTGAAATACCTTGACACCATCCGTACCTCCATGACACCGAAAGTAGCAAAATCGCTTTACGGACAACGTCTCGAGAAGTACTATAAAGAACGGTTGAAGGCCGGCCAGTAAAAAATAGAAAGCCATCCGAAAAGGATGGCTTTTTTGTTCATAAAAAAACCATCGCGAGGATGGTTTGCTGAGCCGATGGAGGGATTCGAACCCACGACCTGATGATTACAAATCAACTGCTCTGGCCAACTGAGCTACACCGGCATTTACACGTGCAAATATACAGGCTCTTCCCAAAAAACCAAAAGTCAGGCCTGTTTTTTAGCCGCTTTTTTTATTACTGCAGCGCGTTGATTTTGGCTACCAGTGCGTTGGCTGTTTCTTCCAGTTCGGCGTTGATGGCTTTGAATGACGCTTTTTTGTCATTTCCCTTCACAGCATTCACTTTTGCGATCAATGTATCGAACGCCACGATGGCTTCTTCGATCACGGCATTGCTTTCCACGCTCGGTTTCCCCGATGTGGCCAGCTCATACAGGTAAACGGCCTCGATGATATCGCCCAATACGTAGTTAATGTCTTTTTTAAGGTTACGAACGCTTGCCATTTTCTTGTGTTTAAAAATTCGGTGCAAAAGTACGTATAAGTTTTTGAACGACAGCCTACGGCACCGAAATTTCCAGCAGCGTGGCGGTTCCGGATAAACGGAAGTCGGTCAATGCAGCGGGCATCAATACGGTATCGCCAGTGGCATACTGATACTCGTTTCCACCTAATGTAATCGAAAACGCGCCTTCGGTGCACATGTACACCGTGAAGGATTCACCTGATTTCGACACGTCCAATTGTCCGTCAAGAGGCAGGAAATTCGTGTGGAAATACGGACAATCGACAATGGTAGTGGCGACATTGGGCCGCCTGTCATACGTGCGCAACGCCTCGGTTTTGTCGTAGTTAATGGCGTCAAGCGCCTGTTCAACGTGAAGTTCACGACGGTTGCCATGGGCATCGGTGCGGTCGAAGTCGTAGATGCGATACGTGATATCCGATGTTTGTTGTATTTCCGCAATGACCAGGCCGGCCCCGATGGCGTGCACGGTGCCCGTGTTCAGAAAGAAAACGTCGCCTTTGTGGGCTGTTCGTGTGTCGAGTAAGTCGAGTATAGAGTTGTCTTTTAAGCTGTTGAGGTAGGCTTCCGGACTCGATTTTTCCTTGAATCCTACGATGATACGCGCACCCGGGTCGGCCTGCATCACATACCACATCTCGGTTTTGCCGAAGGAGTTGTGACGCGCCTTGGCCAATTCATCATTCGGATGCACCTGTATGGACAGGTCCTCGCGGGCATCCAGGTATTTGAAGAGCAAGGGGAATTCGGCTCCGAATCGCGCGTGCACCTCAGTTCCGAGTATGTCGTCCGGACGCTCGGCAATCAGGGCATCAAGCGGTTGCCCTGCCAACGGTCCGTCTGCCACGACACTGACGTCGCCTTTGACGGCCGACAATTCCCAGCTTTCGCCCGTGATCGGTGATTCGATGGGTTTGTGGAGGTATGTACGCAGTTTCTCACCTCCCCAAATGCGTTCTTTCAGGATGGGAGCGAAGGTAAGCGGATAAAGCGGAAGGGCCATACGCGGTGTTTTACGCGCAAATTTCGGCTAACCGACGGAAGTGTCCTACTACAATTCCGTCAATTCCTTATAAAAATCACAATCCCCGATAGGAAACGAAGTTGCGCGGCGTCTCATATAAGGTCACTTCCATCTCTTTATCGGCGGCGATATGCGGCCTGAGGCGGTTCCAGATCACCACGGCGATGTTCTCGGCCGTCGGATTGAGGGATTGGAAATCGGCAACGTCAAGGTTGAGGTTTTTATGGTCGAAGGCGTCTTCGACATGCGTGCGGATAAGGTCGGCAAGCTCTTTGACATCGATTACAAAGCCCGTTTCCGGATCGATTTCTCCCGTTACCGAGACAATCAATTCGTAGTTGTGCCCGTGGAAATTCGGATTGTTGCACTTGCCGAACACCGCATTGTTGCGTTCGTCCGACCAGTCGGGCCGGTAGAGCCGGTGTGCAGCGTTGAAATGGGCGCGACGGGAAACGGTTACTTTCACGATGGTGTTGCGGGTTATAGGGTATGTTCTTCCAGGAAGTGATAGAATTCGTCAAAAATGATGCGGAACCAAACAGTGTAACGTTCCGGATGTACGGTCATGTCGGTACGGATCGACTCAATATCCATCCACTTCCAGCTTTCGACTTCCGCCGGATTGACCTGCGGCACGCCGTCATAGCGTCCGATCATGACATGATCGAGTTCGTGTTCGGTGAGGCCATTGTCAAAAGGTGCTTTGTAAATGAAATGGAAGAGTTCGCGCAGCTCTGTGGTAAACCCCATTTCTTCGGATAACCGTCGTGTTCCGGCTTCGATATTCGACTCGCCGTTACGCTGGTGGCTGCAGCAGGTATTGGTCCACAGCAAGGGAGAATGGTATTTGTCACGCGCCCGTTGCTGCAACATGACCTCGTTTTTTGAATTGAGCACAAACACGGAAAATGCACGGTGCAAAACCGCTTTTTCATGTGCTTCCATCTTCGGCATCAGCCCAATAGGCTCGTCCTTTTCATTGACCAGGATTACGTGTTCTTCCGTCATCGTGTAAAAATACGAAAAAACGGACGCCTACTGACGGCCCAGACGGGCGACCGTACAGGTTTAACGCTCGTTTAAGAGAGTGGTTTCGCACCAACGAGGGAAGCCGCGGCCATGAACGCACATTTCTCACCGTCGATCGCTGCCGATACGATACCACCGGCATAACCCGCCCCTTCTCCGCAAGGATAGAGTCCGGCAACTTCAGGATGCATAAGCGTGTCAGGATCCCGGGGAATACGAACGGGTGATGACGTCCGCGATTCCGGGGCATGCAGGATGGCGTCATTGGTAAAATAGCCCCTCATGGTTTTTCCAAATTCGGCAAAGCCCTGGCGCAACGTTTGGGTAAGGAAGCCGGGGAAGACATTCCCTAACTCTACAGACGTGGTGCCCGGGACATAGGAGGTTTTCGGGATGTCGGCCGATACCTTTGCTTTTGAAAAGTCGACCATGCGTTGGGCGGGTACGCGTTGGGTTTCACCCGCCA
>DATGXZ010000001.1:0-3075 GCA_035298445.1 Flavobacterium sp. | reverse complement strand
AGATCGTTTCTTCCAGTCCCACCCGGCTACATCGTATTGCAGGCCAATAAAAACCTAGAGGAATACCTGAAAACGCCGCCAAGCGATCCGTTGCCAGAACCGACGTACGTACCCGAAAAACAGATCGTGCAGCCGAAAGACAAGTTACCGGGCAAGCGACAGGAAAAACGCGACGCCTCGAAAGCCTCTGGAACCCGACCACCGGGAATGCCGGTGCCGCCTAGCGAGAAAGACGAACCCGCGGCCGGATCTAAAATGGCGCCGGGTAAAGGCAGCAATAACGGCTCGCTGGACAAGTCGGCCGAGAAAGGAAAAGCACAGCCACCCAAACGCCCGTAGCCATGTTTGAGAAAAGCCAGAAATCGTATACGGACCTCCTGGGAAAAACCAACCGGATCGTCGAAGGCACGCAGATCCGGGGCGACATCGTTTCGCAGGCCGACTTCCGTCTTGACGGCGAACTGGTCGGCAACTTTTCAAGTAAAGGAAAAATCGTAATCGGCCCGGCGGGTAGTGTCACGGGCGACATCACTTGCAGGAATGCCGATATCGAAGGCCGTTTCAAAGGAAAGATACTGGTGGCCGAAACCCTCAACATCAAAGCTAAGGCATCGATACAGGGCGAGGTCATATGCGCCAAACTGTCGGTAGAACCTGGGGCCGACTTCAGCGCCAGCTGTGAGATGCGCCAGTTAAAAACCCCACTTGCCGATGGAGCCGGAGAAGAAAAGAAACCGCAATAAGTGGTTAGAGCTCCTGAGTATTCCCGCGCAAATGGGCGCGGTTATCTTCCTGTTTTCCTGGTTTGGCGGATGGCTTGACCGCGAACACCCACATCCTTCCATCGATTACCGGGTATTGTTGACGCTGATTGGCGTGGCCGTGTCAATGACGAGCGTCATCCTACAGGTAAACCGCATGAACCGAAAATGAAGGAAGCCGGTATCACGTTTTTGTATTTTCTTGTCATTGTCGGCATTTGCTTCGCCGGGCATACCGCATTAGCGTCCCTCTTCGATTGGCGGGCGATAAACGAACCGTTGTCACTGGTGCACAGCTACCTGCTCTTCTCGTTGGGTTCGACGCTGGTACTGACCGTAGTACATATCGTGTACCAGCGCAACAAAGACATTGTGGGGATGTCGTTTTTGCTGGTGACGATGGTAAAATTCATCCTTGCCGGAATCATTGGCCGACCGCTTTGGTCAGGAGACGGCGGCAGCCGGATGGCACAATGGAATTTCCTGGCGCTCTTCCTTCTCTTTTTAGCAATAGAGACCGTCCTGACAATTAGGATTTTAAACAAAAAACAATAAAACAGCAGGGATTCTGCAGAAAGCTCCGAAAAAAACTTTTTTCCGTTTTTTTTACGACAGAAATCGCATACCTTTGCACCAAATTTCAAGAACCTTAGAATTTAAGTGCAAGAGATATGGTGATTTCCGGAAAACCGCTTCGATTTTTAGGATTACTTCTGATCGCGCTTCTCCCTTTAAAAGGACTTTCCCAGCATGCCGTTGACTCGGTTACCGTTGGTGATACGAAAGTGACAACAGAGGTAGAAGGCAATGAGGCAACCACCGTTGTTTCAGAAGAAGACAAGAAGGCAAACGAGCGCGACGAGTTTATTCAACACCACGTTCTTGACTCCCACGATTTTACCCTTTTCTCATACGGAGAAGAAGGTCATCAAAAACACTTCGGTTTCCCGTTGCCGGTCATTCTTTGGGACAACGGCTTGCACGTTTTCATGTCGTCTGCATTTGAACATGAAACAGCGGTAGCTGAAAGTAATGGCAACTATTATAAGATTCATCATGGTGTGATTTACAAGACGGACGCGTCCGGTGAGATCCACACCGATGAGAAAGGCCATGCACACAACGAAAAACCACTCGATTTTTCCATCACGAAAAACGTCTTTATGATTTTGGTGGTAGGCTTCATCATGTTGTGGTTGTTTTCTTCCCTCGCGCGTTCCTACAAAAAGAACGGCGGTATCGCTTCCGGAGCCGGGCGCTTCATGGAGCCGCTGATCCTCTACATCCGTGACGAAATTGCGATTCCGAACATCGGCGAGAAGCACTACAAAAAATATATGAGCCACCTGTTGACGATTTTCTTCTTCGTGTGGTTCCTGAATATGTTCGGACTGACGCCGCTGGGCGTAAACGTAACAGGTAACATCACCATTACAGCAGCCCTTGCGATTTTGACGTACGTCATCACAACGACAACAGCCAAGAAAGATTATTGGAAGCACATTTTCTGGATGCCGGGTGTTCCGTACCCAATGCGTGTCATCCTGGCGCCGATCGAATTGCTCGGCACCATCATTAAACCGTTTTCATTGATGATCCGTCTTTACGCCAATATGTTGGCGGGTCACTTTGTACTGATGGCCATAATAGCGCTCATGTACGCAGCCAGCCACCCGGTTGGAAGTCCACTTGCGTTTGTATTGGCATTCGTACTTTCATTGCTTGAAATTCTTGTGGCATTACTACAGGCGTATATCTTCACCATGCTTTCAGCGCTTTATTTTGGTTCTGCCAGTGAAGAGCACGCCCATGATGACCACCACTAATATGAGTTGTTTAATTTAATATATAAGAGTATGACTATTCCAACTATGGTAGGTGCAGGTCTTATCGTTATCGGTGCCGGTATGGGTATCGGTAAAATCGGTGGTTCTGCAATGGAGGCTATCGCCCGTCAGCCAGAAGCTTCTGGTAAAATCCAGACAGCGATGCTGATCGCAGCGGCGCTTATTGAAGGTATTGGTTTTGCTGCCCTTTTCGGCGTAAAATAATCCTTGATGAAGTGATGGCCGTAACGGTTGGTTGCGGCCTCAACTTCACTAAATTAAACACGAATATCATTAAAATACACCGAAATGGAAGAATTATTTGGCAGCTTTTCTACCGGACTGTTTATCCTTCAAACGGTCATTTTTGTCGGGCTGATTTTACTACTTAAAAAATTCGCTTGGAAACCGATTTTGGACTCGGTAAACGAGCGTGAAGAAGGTATCCGTTCGGCTCTTCGCTCTGCAGAGGATGCCAAGAAAGAAAT